>NZ_AKIX01000030.1:0-64330 GCF_000282075.1 Brevibacillus sp. BC25 | reverse complement strand
TGGCAGCCAATCGGCATGCACGGCAGCCGCCGATGCTTTTGCCGAGGCCGTAAGAAGTGTCGCCAAACAGCCTGTCAAACGATAATAGGGATTTTTCCTCTTGAAGGGGAGGTAATGTAAATGCGCGCTACAACATATTCACTCGGCATGATCGAGACGCTGGGCTTGCCTGCTCTCATCGCTGCCGCAGACGCTGCTGCCAAGGCGGCAGACGTCAAAGTTGTTTCTTATGAAGGAGCGGACGCAGGAATCGTCACTTTATACGTGATCGGGGATGTATCTTCGGTTATGGCAGCAGTAGATGCTGGCGCCGACGCAGCTAGACGTGTCGGAAGATTGCTGCACTCACACGTGATTCCACGTCCTGACGAAAATGTTCCAAGAATGATTAAAAACCTGCTAAAACCGGAAGTAAAAGAAGAGGTTAAGGCAGAGCCGGTTAAAGCGCCTGTGTCCGGATTGCAAGATCAATCCATCAATGACCTGCGCAAAATGGCGCGTTCGTATGCGGACTTCCCGCTGACAACGAACGAAATCAACATGGCGAAGAAAGAAGATCTCATCCGTCTGTTGGAAGAGAAACAAGGCGGAGGTGACAAAGCCTAATGACACTCGACGCTGATCTGTATTCCATACAGGAAGTGCGTACCTACCTTGCACAAGCGAAGGAAGCACAGGCCAAGTTCGCTACTTACAGCCAAGAACAAGTTGACCGGATCATCGAAGCCATGTCCAAAGCGGGCGTGGAGCATGCGGATAGACTCGCAGCTATGGCTGTAGAAGAAACGGGCTTTGGTAACGTTCCAGACAAACGGATGAAAAACCTGTTTGCTGCGCAAGATGTGTACGCATCTGTAAAAGATGTAAAAACGGTTGGCATCATCCGTAAGGACGAAGAGAACAAAGTGTGGGAAGTGGCACAGCCATTCGGAATCGTAGCTGGTATCGTACCTTCCACCAATCCGACGTCCACGGTTATCTATAAATCGATGGTCTCCCTCAAGGCGAGAAATGCGATTGTCTTCAGCCCGCATCCGTCGGCAGCCAAGTGCACGCTGGAAGCAGCGCGACTGATGGCACAGGTGGCAGTAGCGGCTGGAGCACCAGAAGGCTTGATCCATTGCGTTACCAAGCCTACGCTTCCAGCGACAAACGAATTGATGAAGCACAAGCTGACCAATTTGATTCTCGCAACTGGCGGAACGCCGATGGTACGCGCAGCGTACAGCTCCGGTAAGCCTGCATACGGTGTGGGACCTGGTAACGTTCCGGTCTACATCCACCACAGTGCTGACTTTGCCGCTGCTGCCAAGCGCATCGTGCAGAGCAAGACGTTTGACTATGGTACGATCTGCGCTTCTGAGCAAGCATTGGTAGTGGAAGAATCCATGAAGCACCAATTGATTGCTGCCCTGAAGCGTGAAGGCGCCTACTTCCTGAACGAGCAAGAAAAGGAAAAGGTAGCTGCCATCGTCACGATAAACGGCTCGCTGAACGCGAAGATCGTTGGCCGCTCTCCGCATGTGATCGCTCAAATGGCGGGTATTACCATCCCTGCTGATACGCGTGTCCTGGTTGCGGAGGAGAACAATGTAGGTAAAGCATATCCGATGTCCGTTGAAAAACTGGCTCCGGTCCTTGCTCTCTACACGGTTCAAGGCGACAGCGAAGCGTTTGCCCGTTGCCGCGAATTGCTGGAGCATGGTGGTCTTGGACATACAGCGGGTATTCACGCCCAGGATGAAAATGTCATCGCAGCGTATGGTCAAGCAATGCCAGCATCTAGAATTCCAGTAAATACGGGTACGACCTTCGGAGGAATTGGTGCAACGACTGGCGTACAACCAGCGTTTACACTTGGATGCGGTTCCTATGGGGGCAACATCACTTCCGATAACATCGGTGCGAAGCATATGTTCAACATCAAGCGTGTTGCGTTTGGCATCAAAGAAATGCCGCAATCAACGCCAGCACCAGCAGCTCCTGCGACACAAGCGGAAGAAGCTGTCCTACAGGCTGTCTCTTCCATGAACGTTGGCTTGAGCCGCGATGAGATCAAAAACATCATCAAATCCGTGTTAACAGAAATGACGTCTTAATGTCGTAAAACACTAAAATTTTGGAGATATAATTAAGGAGGAAATGAAAATGGCTGGAGAAATGTCCGCATTGGGAATGGTAGAAACAAAAGGTTTGGTAGGAGCAGTTGAAGCTGCTGACGCAATGGTAAAAGCAGCGAACGTAAAACTGATCGGTAAAGTACACGTAGGTGGCGGTCTCGTGACTGTTATGGTACGTGGTGACGTAGGTGCAGTAAAAGCTTCCACAGACGCAGGCGCCGCTGCTGCTGAAAAAGTAGGAGAGCTCGTATCTATTCACGTAATTCCACGTCCTCATGGAGACATTGAATTGATCCTGCCTAAACTCGAAGGATAATAAATCCCTATGGCAGTGATTACAGAAGCATCCTTGAGAGCGATGCATAAGTCAGGTATTCCAAACCCCTTTCTCGTTGAGAAAGGGGATAAAATAACACCAGCAGCGGCAGATTTCTTGAAAGGAAGAGGGATTCAAGTGAAACAAGTTGATCAGAACCAGCAGCCTTCCACCAATCAAGCTGCCGAGGCAGTGCGAGAAATTCCTTTGGGCGTATCGAACCGTCACATTCATTTGTCGCAAGCAGATGTCGAGAAGCTTTTCGGAGCCGGACATCAATTGACGCCAATGCGTGATTTGTCGCAACCGGGCCAGTTTGCTTGCCAAGAAACAGTCACCATCGTGGGACCAAAAGGCAGCATCAACGGGGTTCGCGTTTTGGGACCAGCTCGTGGCGCGACACAAGTGGAAATTTCCAGAACAGACGGCTTTGCAGTAGGTGTTCATGCCCCTGTGCGTATGTCTGGAGATATTGAAGGAACACCAGGTATGGTACTTGTAACGGCAAAAGGGACAGTTGTGATGGACAAAGGCGTAATCGTAGCGAAGAGCCATGTTCATATGTCTCCGGCAGATGCCGAGCAATATCAAGTGAAGGATGGCGATTCGCTGATTCTGGCGACGCAAAGCGATCGTCCTATCATCTATCCAGATGTAATCGTTCGTGTACATCCGCAGTTTGCACTTGATTTCCACGTTGATACGGATGAAGGAAATGCCGCTAATTTGAAAACGGGCGACCGGGTAAAAGTGATCGGCAAGAACGGGCAATTTTACTCCGGCTAACGGAGGTTGAGCTTGATGGACATCAGAGAAATGGTGGCGTCGATTACAAAAGAAATTTTGCAATCGATGAATACAGAAAAGCAAAGCACAGCGAGCACAGCGCCTCGTGTCCTGTACGTTTTTTGCGACAGCCAGGCTCATGAGGCGTTTCAGGATCATTTTATCCAACTGAAAAACCACGGGATCTGCCATGACATTCTCTTCCTGGACGGAGAAACCTCTTCTTGGTTGGGAATGCACAAGATCGAATGTGGGGGAGCAGGCAAAATTCTTACAGCAGATGAGTACGCACCTGCCCCGTTGGAAGTGCCGAAAGATTATGTCGGTATCGTGATTCCTGAAATCGATTTGGATAATGCAGCGAGAATTGCTTCTGGTCTAAAAGGAACAATCAAAGCGGAAATCGTCTTTTCCGCATTGGTGACGGGTAAATTCGTCATCGCTGGTTCCGATGTGCCAGGGATCAAGCGCGCAGACCGTCGTACCCTGCAAACATTGACACTGACACCTGCTTATGAAAAGCTGTTCAACCGTCACGTTGAAGGCATGAAAGAGCTGGGTGTGGAATTTACGGAGCAACGCCGTCTGGCTGATCGCGTGGTTTCTAAGCTGAAGTCTCAACTGCAAAAAGTGGAGACTACTACCAAGACAGAACAACCGACATTGACTCCTTTGGATGAGCAAGAAGCCGTCTTTTCCGGGAAGCTGTTGACAGCGGATTGGATCAGATCTCAGCCTGAGCTTCGCGATACGACTTTGATCGTGAAAAAAGGTGCAATTGTTTCTCCGCTTGCTTATGACAGCATGAGAGAACGCGGCATTACGGTCAGCTATTTAGGAAAAGGGTGATCGCATGTTTTTGGGAAAAGTGATCGGCAGCGTCTGGGCCACGCAAAAAGAAGCAGGAATGGAAAATCTCAAGCTCATGGTGGTTCAGCCGATTGATTGGCGTGGCGAAGAAGGCGGACAAACCGTTATCGCAGCGGACAGGATCGGTGCGGGAATCGGGGAGCAGGTTATCGTCTCTCGTGGGACGCCTGCCCGAATCCTTTTCTCCGGCACCAGTGTGCCGATCGATGCGATCATCGTAGGCATTGTGGATTCGTTTGAGGTGCCGGGTGCCGCAGGAAGAGAGGAATAGGAATGGAACAGGAACGTTCACGAGTCATCCAGGAATTCGTACCGGGGAAACAGGTCACGTTGGCTCATGTAATCGCAAACCCTGACCCAATGCTCTATACCAAGCTAGGTATCAATGAGGCCGGTGCGATCGGCATTTTGACTTTGACGCCTACCGAAACAGCCATTATTGCCGCGGATATTGCGACAAAGGCTGCTGGCGTCGAGCTTGGGTTTCTCGATCGTTTTACAGGTTCACTGATTGTCGTAGGAGATGTATCCGCTGTTGAGATGGCAGTCGAAGCGGTCAATCAGGTGCTGAGCGAAAAACTGCGGTTTACACCGGCGTTGGTGACGAAATCATGACCGGCCGTGTAATGATTATCGGTGCAATCGAAGCAGGAAAGTCTTCTCTGGTGCGGGCGCTGTTCAATGACGAACAGCCTGCCCGGAAGACACAAGCGCTCGAATATCGGGACTGGGCGATTGACACTCCGGGTGAGTACAGCGAAAACCCGATGTTTTACCGCACGCTAATGGCTACCTCTCTTGAGGCGAAGGTCATTGTGATGGTGCAGGATGCTACGCGGGAGCGTAATTATTTCCCTCCTGGCTTTTCGCAAGGTTTTCCGCAATCGTGCATCGGGGTCATTACCAAAATGGATCATCCTGACGCAAATGTGGAGAGGGCAGAACAATTCCTGCGTCAATCGCTCGGCAATGCGAAAATTTTCCGGACCTCCTCGCTCACGAGTGAGGGAGTATCAGAATTGCGAACGTATTTGCAAGAAATTGTAAACGAGTAAGTGAGATTAACCAGTATTACACCCCTTTCCGCCGTAGCGTGTCTGTGAGAAAATGAGGTCATATCAACTCCTAGCAGGTGAAAAGAGGTTCACATGCAATCAATACGAGAAGTGTGCAAAGCGTCCACGACGTTGAGTGATGACGACATTCGGATTGTGGAGGATCTGGCTTCCAAGCTTCAGATTTTTGCTGATCTGTCTCAAGCGGACATGTTTATCGATTGTCCGACGGTAGATCGGAGCGCTGCGATGGTAGTCGCACAAGCTGCACCGAGTACGGCACGCTCTATGTACAGTGGATCGGTCGTAGGGCATTTGGCGACGGCGATTAATGAGCCGGCCGTTATGTATTGTCTGACTACAGGCAAGCCCGTCATCGGTTCACGTGGGGTTTCACAGGAGCAAGTCGTGATGCGACAAAGCGTCGTACCCATCACGAATGCAGCTGGAAAAACAATCGGGACCTTGATAACTGAACAAGATATATCCAAACAGGTGGAACAGGAAAAGAACGTCGAAATGCTCAAGGAAACAACTGAGCAGTTAAGCGAGACACTCATCCAGTTCGCTGTGCCTGATCTGCCCATTTCGTCGCTTTTGCACGAGGGCATGATTTTGTTTGATCAGAGTGGGGTTATCACGTACGCCAATGGCCGTGCCCACAAGCTACTCTCCTTGATTGGCTTTGAACGGCCGGAAAAGGGAGAGAGCATTGAACGTATTTTTTCCTGGAGAGTTTCCCCGGAGAATTTTGTACGCAACGGGGGTTATATTCAGGAGGAGCTGTCAAAAGGCAAACATTTTATCATGATGAAAGCGGTTTCGTCCGTCCGCAAACAAGACATCATTGGGGGATTCATTCTCCTGCGAGACATATCGGACATACGGGAAAAAGAAAAGCAGTTGATGATCAAATCCGCGGTGATCAAAGAGATTCACCACCGGGTCAAAAACAATTTGCAAACCATCTCTAGCCTGCTGCGCCTGCAAATGCGGCGTTCGCAGTCCAACGAGATTGAAAAGGTATACCGGGAAAGCATCAATCGCATCAACAGCATCGCCATTATTCACGAATACTTGGCACAGGATGGTCTGGAGCAGATTGACTTCAAAGAAATTTTAACCAAAATATCGAAAATAATCGTCTCTTCGATGAGACGTTCTGAGCAAGCTATACACGTTGTGGTGACGGGCGAGTCAGTGTATCTGCCGTCCAATAAAGCAACATCGTTTGCCTTAATCGTCACCGAGCTGATTCAAAATTGCATGATTCATGGTTTTCATGAGCAGCAAGAAGGGAAAATCTCTATTGCACTCGTCGCCAAGGAAGACTTCGTTAGTCTGTCTGTGACAGATGACGGAGTAGGCATCGAGGACATGGAGCAAATCCACAAAAAGGGCCATCTCGGCCTGAAGATTGTCGATACGCTGGTCAGGGAAGACCTCGAAGGCACGATGCATTTCCGCAACACTGGGAACGGAACAGAGGTTACCATACTCTATCCGATCCAAAAGGAGGATGAAGATGACACAGCCGAAGATTATGGTGGTTGATGACGAGCCGATTATTCGCATGGATTTGCGCGAGATGCTCGAAAATGAAGGGTATTTAGTGGTTGCCGAGGCGAAAAACGGAGAAGAGGCAGTCTCACTGGCCCATCGTCACAAGCCCGATCTGATTATCATGGATGTGAAAATGCCTGTCTTGAATGGAATCAAGGCAAGCAGTATCATTCGTTCCTTTTCAGACAGTTCCATTCTTCTTTTGACGGCTTACAGCCAAAAGGAACTCGTCCAGGATGCCAGAAAAGCGGGTGTGACGGCTTACTTGGTGAAGCCGGTGTCGGAGGATGACTTGATTCCTGCAGTAGAAATCGCACTTAGTCAAAAGGAAAAAGTCGTTTCACTGAAGAAGGATATAAATGATCTGAAACAAAAAATCGAGGATCGCAAGGCAGTGGAAAAGGCAAAAGGAAAGCTAATGAGTGCCCTATCCTTGGAAGAGGATGCGGCTTACAAATGGATGCAGCAAGTAAGCATGCAACGGCGCATGCCGCTTGTGAAGCTGGCAGAGGAAATTTTGTCGGGCGAGCAGGCCATTTTTATGCAAGGCTAGTACTGACGTTATCATAAAAAGCAGTGACAAGTAGATACGAAGAGAGCAAAGGCGCTTGAATCAGACCGGAAGCGAGGATCCGGCTGTTCAAGCGTTTTTTCGTAAGGCCCGTCTGACACGCCAATGGTTCAAGGAGGTTCATATGGACGAACAATGGATCCAAAGCGTCGGGATCGATGTGGGAACAAGCACGACCAAAATGATCGTAAGCCGATTGCGATTAGGTCGCATGTCCAGCACGTTTTCGCTGCCGCGTTATCAGATCGTGGAGCGACAATTGCTGTATGCGAGTGAAGTACATTCCACACCGCTCATCGGATTTGATGAAATCGACGCTGACGGAATCGGATCGATTCTTGCAGCCGAGTACGACAAGGCACAAATCAGCTTGTCTCAAATCAAGTCCGGGGCGGTCATCATTACCGGAGAAACAGCCAGCAAAAAGAACGCACAGCATATCGTTCATCTGCTGGCTGAACGCTCCGGGGATTTCGTGGTTGCGACAGCAGGTGCTGACCTCGAAGGCGTGCTGGCGGGCAAGGGCGCTGGCGCAGAAAAACGCTCGCAAGCCATGCAGGGTGTAATCGTCAATGTCGATATTGGCGGAGGAACAGCGAATGCAGCCTACTTCCAACGTGGCAGAGCGATTGCGACGGTTACGTTCCACGTAGGAGGAAGGCTGATCCGTCTCAGTCCGCAAGGTGTCGTTCAATATGTGTCGCCGAACATTCAACAATGGCTGTCGGCAAAAGGACTGTATATTCAAGTCGGGCAGGAAATCGGATTCGCGCAGCTCACAGAGGTTGCTGAACAGTTGGGACGCAGCATGCTCGATTATTTGACGGGCAAAGAGCGCCAAGTATCAGGCTTGCTCGTAGTGGGACCGCATTTGCGCGATTCTATCCCTGTTGCTGAATTGACTGTCTCAGGCGGTGTGGGTCTGCTCATGAGCGGACCTCCCGTCCAAAATATTTCGGATACGAGCCGATATGGCGATTTTGGCCCACTGCTCGGATATGTACTCCAGCAGGAGCGCGAAAAAGGAACGTATCCGGTACAGTGGCTAGACCCGGATCAAACGGTACGGGCAACGGTAATTGGCGCGGGGATGCAGAGTACGGAGATTAGTGGCTCAACCGTGCATATCAAGCCGGAGCTGTTGCCGATCAAAAATATTCCGATTCTCAAGCTGGAGCTTACCGAGGAACAATTGGCGGATGCCACACGACTGCGACAGGAAGTGGCTTCGATCTACCAACTGGGTGAGCGTCTGTTTGAAAAAACGACAGGGATTCCTTTCGCACTCGCGATCTCCGGCATCGGGTACTGCTCGTACGCTCTGTTGCAGACGCTGTCCCAGGAGCTGTCGGAGCAATACCGGGCCACTTTCCCCGAGAGTCAAACCATGGTCGTGATCTGTGAAACAGATATGGCGAAAGCGCTCGGGCAGGCCTTGGCGCTGCGTTGCAAAGGGGCACCGGAAATCATTTGCATCGATCAGGTGCGTGTGGAATACGGCGATTACATCGATCTGGGTGAGCCGATCTCGGGAACGATCATTCCCGTCGTCGTCAAAACACTCGCGTTTGATGAAAGGCCGTAACGTAAGAAGGGGTGGACGTGATGAACACGAAAACGACTGTGCTTGGACAGACCTATCAATTTCGCGATTTGAAAGAGATTTTCGCGAAGGCTAATGAAGATAAATCAGGCGACCAGCTGGCTGGTATCGCCGCTGCTGATTCCCGGGAACGTGTAGCTGCCAAGCAAGTTTTGGCTGATCTGACATTGGCGGATATCCGCAACAATCCGATGGTTCCGGCAGAAGAAGACGAAGTATCGCGTGTGATCGAAGAAGGCATCAACGAAAAGATTTACAGCGAAATCAAAAACTGGAGTGTAGCTGAGCTGCGCGAGTACATTTTGAGCCATCAAGCAGGCGATAATGAACTCAAGCGAATCAGCCGCGGCTTGTCCAGTGAGATGATCGCAGCGACTGCCAAGCTCATGAGCAATCTGGACTTGATCACGGCTGCTTCCAAGATTAAAGTTGTGACGCATGCCAACACGGCAATCGGTCATAAGGGCGTATTGGCTTCTCGTGTACAGCCGAACCATCCATCCGATAACGTACAAGGCATCAAAGCATCCCTGTACGAAGGATTGAGCTACGGAATCGGCGATGCGGTAATCGGGATCAACCCGGTTATCGATACAGCGGACAGCGTGAAGGATATTTTGAACATGACCAAAGACGTGATGACCAAGTTTGATATCCCGACGCAAAACTGCGTATTGGCACACGTATCCACGCAAATGCGTGCAATTCGTAATGGGGCACCAGCAGACTTGATTTTCCAAAGTTTGGCGGGTAGTGAAAAAGGAAACAATGCATTTGGTATTGATGTAGCACTGTTGGATGAAGCAGATGAGCTGATGCGCAAACAAGGCACTTCCTACGGACCGAACTTCTGGTATTTCGAGACAGGCCAAGGCTCTGAGCTGTCTGCCGAGGCGCATCACGGCATGGACCAGGTAACAATGGAAGCGCGCTGCTACGGACTTGCTCGCAAGTACAATCCGTTTATCGTGAACACGGTAGTTGGCTTCATTGGACCTGAGTATTTGTACGACAGCCGCCAAGTGATCCGTGCTGGACTAGAAGACCATTACATGGGCAAAATGCACGGTTTGCCGATGGGCTGTGACGTATGCTACACGAACCACATGAAGGTCGATCAAAACGACATGGACAATCTCGGTATTTTGCTCTCGTCGGCAGGCGTTAACTTTGTCATCGGCGTAGCGATGGCTGACGATGTCATGCTCAACTATCAATCGACGAGCTTCCATGATATTGCGGCATTCCGTGAAGTAATGGGACTGCGACCTGCGCCTGATTTTGAAAAATGGCTGGAGAAAATGGGCATCATGGAAAACGGTAGGCTGACTGCAAAAGCAGGCGATCCGACAATCTTCATGTAAGATCAGGAGGTGAAAGAAGGATGGAACAACAATTAGATTTCTTGGTAGATAAAGTAGTAGCAGAGCTGCAAAAGAAGCTGGGTGAGGCCACAGAACAAGCTCCGTCACCGAAAGCAGAGACGGGCTTGATTCAACTGAGATCGGAGCCAAAGGCAGAGCCAGTAGCGAATGCGACAGCCGCACCGACACCGACTCCTGTAGTGAACGAGCAGCCTGCCCCATCAACAGAACCAGAGAGAACCACACATGTACCGAATCCGAAGTACAAGGAAGGCTTGGATGAATTGCTGTCCAGCACGCCAGCGCGCATCGGAGTTTGGCGTACAGGTGTGAGACCTTTGACCAAAACGATGCTCGAATTGCGTCGCGACCATGCTGCGGCTGTAGATGCTGTATACGGTGAAGTCAGTCAAGCGGTACTCGATCAGTACTCCTTGTTCACAGTGGAAACACAGTATGACAACACCGAAAACTATTTGAAGCGTCCGGATATGGGGCGTATCCTCACTGAGGAAGGCGTGCGCTTGCTGCAAGAGCGCGGTCAAAAGAAGCCGCAGGTACAAATCGTCGTTTCAGACGGCTTGAGTGCCGCTGCGGTGGATGCAAACCTGAAAGACGTGCTTCCATCCCTGATGGACTCTCTGAAAAGCTACGGACTGACCTGCGGCACTCCGTTTTTTATCAAAGGCGGACGCGTAGCCAGCATGGATCACGTCGGCGAGATTTTGGAGCCAGAAGTATTGGTGCTCCTGATCGGAGAACGTCCAGGATTGGTTACGGCGCATTCCATGAGTGCGTACATGTGCTACCGTCCACGCAAAGGTATGGTAGAATCAGAGCGTACAGTGATCTCGAATATTCATCGTCAAGGTACATCTCCGGTTGAGGCGGGTGCCCACATCGGGACAATCCTCTCCAAAATGTTGGAGCAAAAAGCAAGTGGTGTAAAACTAGTCTTGTAATAGAACCAATGACGACGAGGAGGATTCTACATGACATTCCGCAGAAAAAAAGTAGCCGTAATCGGTAGTGGTTTTACTGGAGCGACAACTGCGTTCATCATGGCGCAAAAAGAGCTGGCTGACATCGTTTTGGTCGATATCCCGCAATTGGAAAACCCAACAAAGGGTAAAGCACTCGACATGATGGAAGCTTCCCCAGTTCTCGGCTTCGATGCTAGCATTATAGGTACTTCTGACTACAAAGACATCGAAGGCTCCGATATCGTAATCATTACAGCAGGGATTGCCCGCAAGCCAGGTATGTCCCGAGACGACTTGGTAGCAACGAATGCAGCCATTATGCGCTCTGTTGCTGAGCAAGTGAAAACATATGCACCAAACTCCATCGTACTCATCCTGTCCAACCCGGTAGATGCGATGACCTATACATTCTACAAAACGTCCGGCTTCCCGAAACACCGCGTAATCGGTCAATCCGGCGTACTCGATACAGCTCGCTTCCGTACGTTCGTAGCGATGGAACTGAATGTATCCGTAAATGACGTAACAGGCTTCGTATTGGGCGGTCACGGTGACGACATGGTACCACTCTTGCGTTACTCCTACGCTGGCGGTATCCCACTCGAAAAATTGATCCCACAAGATCGTCTGGATGCTATCGTTGAGCGTACACGCAAAGGCGGCGGCGAGATCGTAGCTCTCTTGGGTAACGGTTCTGCTTACTATGCACCTGCGGCAGCTCTGGTAGAAATGGCAGAAGCGATCTTGAAAGACCAGAAGCGCATCCTGCCATCCATCGCTTTACTCCAAGGCGAGTATGGCTACAACGATATCTACCTGGGCGTACCAACTCTCTTGGGTGGAAACGGTATCGAGCAAGTCATCGAGCTGGATCTGACTGCTGCTGAGAAGGCAGCATTGGATAAATCCGCAGATTCCGTTCGTGCGGTTATGAAAGTAGCTATGCCATAAGCACAGTATGAAAATGAAAGCTTCGCCAGATGTTTTGGCGGAGCTTTTTTTACAAGGTGGATAGAGTAGCCGTAGTGGAGGGAAGAAGCGGATTTCCAGTCTACGCTTCGGCCTACGCCCTGCTGGGGGCGGGTACTGTTCGCTCCGAAATAAATAGCGGGAGCGCTTCAAAAGTAGAGTTTCGAGGATGTTTTTTCAGAGGTTGAAGCTGAAAACCCCCGCTATTTATTTCGGAGCTGGGTAGGGCTCCAGAGGCGCTAGGACTGGAAATCCACTTCTTCCTACGCGGCTGTATTCGCTTGAACGATTCAAGAAGACGTAATTGTCACGACGTGCAAACACCTGTAAGACATTGGAGGATTTGTGCGGAAAGTGACGAACTACTTTACTAAAATATGAAGAATTGTAAAGAAAAATCTTTCAAAAAAATATATTTTATTGTAAAATAAAGGAAAAATTTAGGGGTTGATTCTTTATGGGGGGGCTGCAAGGGACAATGCACTGGTCGCTGCGGTCAGAAATTGAAAGACACCGTAGAGAGTGCGGCTATACCTTGAGTAAATTAGGTGAATTAACGGGAATCAACCATGGGAGTTTAAGCGAAATCTTGAACGGAAATCCACCGCGGGCTATGACCATTGGTCAATTAGATGCGCTAGCGGCGGTGTTTGGTCGCGAGCCAGGTTGGTTGTACGAATTGTATACGGAAGAATGCATAACAGAGGGGCGAATATCGCGCCCTCGGTTGATACCTTATTTGATTCGATGTGCGGAGGTTGGGCGGCAGGATTGTATAGATGAGGTTGTTCCTAAATTGTTGGAGAATCCAAAGAATATCTCGACCCTCTTTGCCGTAGCAGAGCAGCTATATGAGGAAGGGAAACAGAAACAGTCAGTACCTTTCTATGAATACGTGATTGAAAACGAAAAAGATAGTTACTCTAACCAATTTGTGATGAGTCAGTACAGACTTTTTCGAGTAGTAGTGCAAGGTACGAATTCTGAAGAAAATTGGAAGGCTGTCATTCGATTTGATCCGTATCGAAGACGCCTACCGGAAAATAACCAGTTAGATGCACTACTACAATTGGCAAATGTTTGTTATACTATCCACAAATGGAGAGAAATGGATAAATATGCCGATGAATTAAGAGAATTGGCTACTATTATCTATGAGGATGAGTTGCGTAGACGAAGAAGCAACAAGGCCAGTGATATGCTTTCAACTGAACGTCATTTGGTTGTGTACTATGGACAAGCATTTCTCATTAAAAGTATAGCATTAGAAAAACAGGAGATGTACGAAGAAGCGAAGCGATATGTTGATGGATACGCTGATTTAAGCTGGTTTGAACTCCTGGACGAAATTGGACAAATCGAAGTGCAGAAGTTTCGAGCATGGGCGACAGCGAATTTGTACACACTGAACATCCTTATGGGGAATAGTGATGTCATCCCTGATTATATTCATTTCCTTTCTGAACATCCGAAAGAGGTCCTTTCAGGTTTAGTAACGATTGTGAGTGCAGCCAACCAATACAGTTTTTCAGTCGATTCGATATTTGAGCAGTTTGCAGAACATATTGATCGTTTTGAGGATCGTCAGGACGCTATCGGCATGAGCGAACATATGCAGTTTCGTAATGAAATGGCGATTTACTTGTTTAAAAGAGGGAAGTATGCAGAGGGGCTTAATGAAACGCTTCGATGCCTTTCCCTGTCTGATACCATGAAAGATTACGATAACTTCAAAAAATGCACAGCGCTGTTTTGGATGCATCTGCAATATGCATCTGATCAACAGAAAGGCAAGTATCAAACTATCCTTACGAAAGGAGCTGTATAGTGATGAAGGGGATTTTACTCTCACTTGCTCTCGTTTTGGGTTTGGGTGTCAATGTTGTAAGTGAACCAGCAAAGATAGCAAACGATGTAGTAGTCGCTAATTATGGTCATGGAATAGGTGGCTAAATAGTTCGTACCCAGGAAACATCCCATCGATGGGATGTTTTTTTCTATTCAATTTTTCTTAGTCGGTTAATTTCTGCACATCCCTGTATAGTAATTATATGTAATAAATTGTAAAAGAGAGGGGGCGTTGGATATTACTGCTATCGCAAATATTTTAGATAGGGATGTTTCTTTTCACCCTGGAAACTCCCCCAAAAGAGGCGCAGCATCAGCCCCTAAAAGTAAGTGTACGATCCGGGGCATGGTAAAGGAAATCGGTTGCCACTTAGAGTTGGATAATAGAATCGAACAGCTACGACGGGAAATGATGGAGTTGGCGGGAAAGTACGGTCTCTCACATGATAAAGTTTTGGCTGTAAGCCAACAATTGGATAAATATATTGTCATTGCACAAAATAGACTAAAAACAGAAAAGTAAGTCCTTCGCACACCTCAAGGCCTCCAAAACCCTCCATTAAACTATTATCTATCTAGGTAATTGCCAACTCTTTACATATTTAAATCATAATTTCGAACTGGATTACGAATTGATAGGAAGGCCAAATGGTATATATTAAAAAAATAGTAAAATGGAGGACGGGTCCAAGGGATGATTCTTTATGGGGGGCTGCAAGGGACAATGCATCGGTCGCTGCGGTCAGAAATTGAAAAATGCCGGAGAAAGCACGGTTATACATTAAGCAAGCTAAGTGAATTAACAGGCATTAACCCTGGTAGCTTGAGTGAGATTCTTAATGGAAATCCGCCGCGGGCTATGACCATAGGGCAATTAGATGCGTTCGCCAAGGTATTTGGACACGAGCAGGGTTGGTTATATGAATTATACCCGGAAGAATGTTTGTCAGAGCAGAGAATTTCGCGCCCACGATTAATACCGTATTTGGTTCGATGCGTGGAGGTTGGGAGAAAGGATTGCATAGAGACTGTTGTTTCCATATTGTTAGAGAATCCGAAAAACATCTTGATTCTGTTTGCCCTTGCAGAACAGCTATATGAGAAAGGGCAACTGAAAGAGTCAGTGCCCTTTTATGAATATGTCATTGAGAATGAGAAAGATAGCTATTCTGACCACTTTGTAATGAGTCAGTATCGGTTATTTCGTGCTGTACTTGGGACAAATGCAGAAGAAAATTGGGAGAATGTGATTCGGTTTTCTCCATATCGAAATAGGCTGCCAGAGAACTACCAACTCGATGCTTTATTCCAATTAGCACGGGTCTGTTTTGCTTTGCAAAAGTGGAACAAATCAGGAGAGTACGGTGACGAGTTACGGCTTCTTGCAGAAACTGTTCACATGCATGAATTGGACAGGTTGAAAAGAAACAAAAAAGGGGAACCCCTGAAACCAGAGCGCCCTCTTGTCTATTAT
This sequence comes from Brevibacillus sp. BC25, assembly GCF_000282075.1. NCBI lineage: Bacteria > Bacillati > Bacillota > Bacilli > Caryophanales > Paenibacillaceae > Brevibacillus > Brevibacillus sp. BC25. The sequence goes on along the minus strand of NZ_AKIX01000030.1, from coordinate 48,808 downwards.
TACGGAATGGGACATTTATATAAAGGTGCAGCACTGGAAATGCAAGGACTGTATGAAGAGGCGAAGCAATATGTGCGAGTTTACGCTGATTTAGGATGGTTTGAATTACTTGATGAAGACGGACGTAAAGAGGTAGAGAGATTCAAGGTATGGGCAAAGGCGAACTCCTATACATTGGAGGTGTTATCTGGGAATACAGACGTCTTAGAAGAGTATGTAGACTATCTTGAAAGTCTGCCCACCAACGAATTACTTGCTGGTATGATTTCTATTATGAAATCAGCAAATACCTACCATTTTTGTGTAGATGAGATATTGGATCGCTTTTCTTCGCAAATTGCTAGTTTCGATCAATTTACAGAAGCAATAGGCTTAGATCGACACCTCCAGTTTCGGTATCAGACAGCCATTTATGAGTTTGGTAAGGGGCGGATCGAGAGAGGGATTGAAGAAAGTATATATTACCTTTCCCTAGCAGATTTGATGAATCGACATGATGAAGCTCTTACATACATAGCATTGTTTGGATGGTTAGGGAACTTGAATAAGCGAATAGGTAACCAAAACGAGTTAGGTGGCTAGTATCTCGTCAAAGTTCCTTGTAAATATATTGTAGAAGGTTTTAGCTGTAAGCCAAAAATTCTGAGTCAAAGTTCCGAGCTGGATGACGAATTAATAGGAAGAGAAAATAGTGAATTTTAGTAAAATAGACAAAATTATAAAATATAAAAAAGGACGAAAGTATGATCCTTTATGGGGGGCTGCAAGAGACAATGCATCGGTCACTGCGGTCAGAAATTGAAAAATGCCGGAGGAAGCATGGCTACACATTAAGCAAGCTGGGTGAATTAACGGGCATTAACCCCGGAAGCTTGAGTGAGATACTAAATGGAAATCCGCCGCGTGCCATTACCATTGGTCAGTTAGACGTACTAGCTAAGATATTTGGCCACGATCCAGGTTGGTTATATGAACTGTATACGGAAGAATGTTTATCAGAGCAGAGAATTTCGCGCCCACGGTTAATACCGTATTTGGCTCGATGCGTGGAGATTGGGAGAAAGGATTGCATAGAGGCTGCTGTGTCCATATTACTGGAGAATCCGAAAAATATCTCAATTCTGTTTGCCCTTGCAGAGCAACTATATGAGAAAGGGCAACGGAAAGAGTCGGTGCTCTTTTATAAATATGTGATTGAGAATGAAAAAGATAGCTATTCAGACCACTTTGTGATGAGTCAGTATCGGTTATTTCGAGTTGTGCTCGGGACAAATGCAGAAGAAAATTGGGAGAGTGTGATTCGATTTTCCCCGTATCGAAATAGGCTTCCAGAGAACTACCAACTCGATGCTTTATTCCAATTAGCACGGGTTTGTTATGCTTTGCAAAAGTGGAATAAATCAGGGGAGTACGGTGACGAATTACGGCTTCTCGCAGAAACTGTTTACATACATGAATTGGACAGGTTGAAAAGGAACAGAAAAGGAGAACCCCTGAAAACAGAGCGACATCTTGTCTATTATTACGGAATGGGACATTTGTATAAAGGCGCTGCACTGGAAATGCAAGGACTTTATGAAGAGGCGAAGCAGCATGTAAAAGGTTACGCTGATTTAGGATGGTTTGAATTACTTGATGAAGTAGGACGTAAAGATGTAGAAAGATTCAAGGTATGGGCAAAGGCGAACTCCTATACATTGGAGGTGTTATCTGGAAATACAGACGTCATAGAAGAGTATGTAGACTATCTTGAAAGTCTGCCCACCATTGAAATACTTGCTGGTATGAAATCTATTATGAAATCAGCAAATACCTATCATTTTTGTGTAGATGAGATATTGGATCGCTTTTCTTCGCAGATTGCTAGTTTCGATCAATTTACAGAAGCAATAGGATTAGATCGACACCTCCAGTTTCGGTATCAGACAGCCATTTATGAGTTTGGTAAGGGGCGGATCGAGAGAGGGATTGAAGAAAGTATATATTACCTTTCCCTAGCAGATTTGATGAATCGACATGATGAAGCTCTTACATACATAGCATTGTTTGGATGGTTAGGGAACTTGAATAAGCGTAGGTAACCAAAACGAGTTAGGTGGCTAGCACCCTATTAGGTCATTGTAAATATGCCGTAGATTGATGAACATCCTCTGCCAGGATGTTTTTTTTATTCTATTTTTTGCAGTTGGTAAAAACCTGCATATCAATTTGTGGTTAATTATGTAAGAGATCTCAAAATAAAGGAGGCGTAAGGTGAAGATATTCCATGAATCAATAGAAATCTAAGAACATCTCTAAAAAGAGTAGCCACTTGTGCCACTAAAACGAAGTGAATAATCCGGTAAAGGAAGTAGGGTGAGTCTTATAGCAGCAATTGCATTTAAAAGGGGCGTTCCACCCCGTCGACAGGTTAAAGGAACGCCCGCAGGAGGAGCAGTTACAGCTCCTATAAGTAAATGTATCACGCTACCTCTAGATCGAGAAGGAGTAACCTATCACGATATTGATCATTTGAAAAACATTGTGGAACAATTGCGCGGACAACTGGTGCAATTGTATTTAGAGAAGCGAGATTTGTTGGATGCTGAGGTCGTGGAATTAAGCCAGCAGTTGGATCAGTACATTCTGGTAATTCAATCAAAAATGATGAAAAAAGAATGATCCGCGATGGTTAAAAATCCAAGAACGAGTCGGTAAAAGTGAGAAAACAACAATTTATAGTGGGAGGAATCTTAATGAACTTAAAGAAGTTAATGCCATTACTGTTTTGCTCTTTATTGCTTACAGGAAGTCTTGTTAATTTTGCGGTTGCACAGGAACAGACTTCTCCTTCTGTTTTAGAGAGTATTAATACGGAAGACCTAAAAGAACATCCAGATGTTGAGGAGTACATTCGAAATCAAGGATTTGAACATCTATTGAAGGGCGACAGTGCGACAATAGAGAGGGGGAGTGAGAAATACGAGCTTTTATCTGAGGAGTTATTTCTTGAAGAATTGGAAAAACCAGAAGCGCTGCGGGACATTGACATTAGTGAGGAAAAATTGGAAGAGATAGCTACCGAATTAGGTCTGGAAAAACCTAAACCAGACAACGTTACCATTAAAGAAAATATACTAATTAAACGTAATAAAGACACTAATGCTGTTTCTAACGTTTGGTATCTGTACTACGCAGCAAACGATTCTGCGTTTACTGTTAGCATTATTAACGTAGGTTTTGATAAGATTGATTCAATAGTCGCTGATTTAAGAAAATATAATAAAAAAGGTAAAGAATGGGTAGTTGATGCTAATACTTCTCTTAGAGCGCTTCAAGTAGGGAATGGGAACGTTTTTAAATGGGAGCTAGACAGAAATGCAGTATCTGATTATTTTGAGTTTGATATAGTTGTGCTAGAGGATGGAACAGTCTGGCACTATGACAATAAAAGTGGAAAACTTCAATATGAATGGCAAAGATATTATTTTGATGTCGGTGCATATAAAAGTATAAAACCATTAGGTGGGGAAAGACACCACATTGTTTCGGATAAAGCACTACAAGAAGCAGGTTTTTCAAACACTGACTCTTTCCCTGCGATTAGAATGATGAAGCAAGACCACGAAGACACGCCTAATTGGGGGAATCGTACTAGCTCTAAAGAGTGGCGTGCAAAAGAGTTGGAATATTTGAATAACGAAGACTATAAAGGCTTGATGAGATTTGAAGTTGACGGCTTTAGAAATGAAACTGATGATGAAGGTAAATTTCCTAATTTAGCAATCAAATACAACGATTACTTGGTTGCCGGAGCTGTCTTAGCATACGAATATTTTGGAGTTAACTAATTGATTTTCTTATTTGGAGCATAGCCTTAAATCTCTTATGTGCTTGCTGGAGAAAGGGGCATGCTCCGCTTTAGATTTGGGAGGAGGATATAATGGATAATTTGATAATAGAAGAAGGGCGGTCAGTCGGCACACTTAGAATTGGAATGACAAAGCAGGAATTAGATCAATGTGTTCGAACATATCAGGAAAAATGTATACGCCCATGTGGTTTTTTTTATTCATTGTTCAAATATGAGTATGATTCAGAAGGAAAAGTTACTCATATACACATCACAGATACAGTAAAAGAATATTATACATGTCTATTTAGAGATATTGATGTATTTAATACAAAAGCTAGTAAGCTTGTAGAGGAGCTTGATAAGATTTCACCATATATTCGAGATAACGATGCATCTCTTGGCTTCTCCTACACTTTCCCTAAATTGGGGCTGTCCTTTTGGAGAAACCATGTACGTAACGAGGAATATTTTCACTCAGAGGAGTTTAAAGAATTGGACCCTGAAATACAGGAAGATGAGATGAGGTATTTATATTTTGAGACAACAACTATCTTTCTAATTCCCAGAGAAGAAGAACATTGAGGGAACGTTACTTCCCGGTCTTGCTAAAAATTTTGATACTGCCACGTTCAAATCATACTTTGAGATAGGAGGTTTACATTTGAAAAAACGATACTAGTATTTCTGATTCTCCCACTTCTTTTACTCGGTGCTTGTTCCGAGAAGGAATGGTCCTACAAGTACGAAGGAGCTACTGACAATTGGAATGGAGTTACTGAAATTTTTTACGATAAAGAAAATGGCGCACGTTTTGTAGGTAAAATTAAGTATTTAGGAAATGGTGATGTTAAGAAGCTTCAATTTATTTCTGAATTAACCCAAACAAGTCAACAAGCAGGTAGTGTTCAAACCCCAAATTTTAAAGAGGGTCATATCATCATCTTCCAAGATGTACCTAACACGGATAGCACTAAAAATGATTTTAGGAATGGGGTAACGGACGAAGAAGTAAAATCGTTTTTTGGTGACTATCCTGTTTTCAAAATTTATTGGACTGATGAGGAAGGTATAGATCACACCGAAACTATTTACCTAAAATATGTTGCATATCCGTAATTTAAAGTAGCGTTGAATAAATTGTTTTCGCACCTTAATTTTATGCACGTTTCTATCAAACGATTAAAATGGGGTGATATGGTGTATAAATATTTAGTTCTTTTTACTAGTATTCTAGTTTCAGTAGTTTTAATTATGTCTGTGCATACAAATTTCGCCATCCTACTTGGCATTTGTCCAGCGTTGTTTTATGGAATGAAGACGTATGAAAGTGCTAAACAGAAAAGGCCCATAAAAAATGATTTATTTTCGACCCTCTTAATCTTAATAGTAGTTCCTATTGCATTTCTAATCGTAATCAGTCGTTGATCCTACTACTGACAAATTTAAGTTTTATGAGGAGTGTGGTTGATCTGCCTAAAATATGTCGTAATGCTTTGCTTATTGTAGTTCTTAGTTCAATGACTTTACTTGGCTGCTCCAATATATCTGAAAAAACTGAAGATATTACTGTTAATTCTGCTCAATCGGACACTTTGGAGAAAGTAAAAAATGGGCAATTAGAAGGTGTCTTAATAGGCATTGGGGCAACAAAGAAAGAGGTTCTGGATAAAATCGGAACCCCCGTCAAGAGCGGAAATTCTGAGTATGGATTCACCATATACTATGAGGGTTTTAATTTACAATTCGAAGACTATGCTAAATCAATTGATGAAGTAAAGGATACGAGTAAAGTCGTCCTAATGAATGCCGAACCAAAGACTGTTGGAATGACTGGAAAACCTGAGGAAATCAAAAGAAACTTAGGAGAACCCTCTAGAGAGTTTATGGATGACTCAGGTGATCATACGTTTATATTGGAATATGAAAACAATGGAAACCTACTAAGATTTACGTTTGATTCAAAAGAAAGTCCAGTAAAGTATGTTACCCTTCGAGTCCAATAAGGTAGACTACCTGGCTTATTGTGGTCTGAATTCTGAAAAATTACTGCATAAAAAAAGAGACGGTTCTCCCGCCTCTTCTCTTTACTTGTGTAACCCAGTTGACTCGGTTTTTCTACCATTCCGTTTCCGTTTTGTGTTCAATGACTGGCAATACTTTTGGTTCAATTGCTTCCATCATTTCTTTCAGTGCTTTCTCGGTGATCGCTACTCCATCCCCTTGAAGTTGTCCTCTAGCCTGTGTTTCTGCAATCACATCAAGCACTTGTTGTTTCGTGACATTTTTAGATGCTGCAATCTCCACAACAGTTTTACCTTTTGCTAATTCTTGTTTTAATTCTGTCGGGCTGATTTTTAGTAAAGCAAACAGTTTTTCATCGTTTAAAAAGTTATCAGCCGTATAATCAGGCTTACCATTTCTAGAGAATAGGCCTTCTACTTTAATGTTTGAAGGTGTATCAGAAGGTGTATCAGCTGTAGGAATACCTACGATCTTAGTAAGACTAATGGTATTGTCCTGAACAAAAACCTGGAAGACCGGTTTATCGAACATCTCATTGGTGTAATTCAACATCCATGTTTTTTGATTTGGATTCTCCATTTGCTCGATAGCAACCTCGTACGTTTCGACGTTGCCATACATTTTATCAATAAGATCAGTTACCTTCGCCTTGATTTCCTGATCGGTTAACGTAATGAGTGACTTCTCCTTAGGCTCCCAATTCTCTTGAATCACGTGTTCAATCTCATCCGTAATACCGTTTGTATGGAGGGTAATCTTTTTGCCGGTTCCTCCTTTTTCTTGTAGTACGATGCTTGTTTGTTTCATGTTGGTTACGTTTTTCCCTTTGGATACATCACCTTGAACGTTGCTTGCATCGATAATCTCAAACGATTTTGTTTCAGGATATGCGAGATACAGCTTCTCAAGCGTTGATTTTCCAACCTCATCCACCTTGACTTGTTCAGTAGTCATCGGTGTTCTTGTAGGCATGTCAATCACGCCAGAAGCCGCAAATGCTGCAACTGGAATCAAAATCGCAGTAGCAACCACTCCACCAATTAAACGTTTTTTCATAATTAATTCGCTCCTTTTTTGTTGTAAATAATGTGAATCGGATTGTTCTATTTGTTTTCTGAATAAGCAGCTTACACACTATATTGCCTCTTTAGCGGAAAAAGGTTCGGTTCATATCTTATTTTTTTATATCGTGAGCAGATCCCATACCCATCAAGCGAAGGAAATTACTTTTCACGAAAGAAGAAATCGGAATACCTCATCCTATCAGTGGAAGACATTATGGAACGTCTACAACCAGGGGAAACGTTAGAAATTCCCGATGCGTATATCGGCATGTATGCAAATCGACTATTTATGAAAGTAAGAGAGTTCATCACTTGATTCCAAAATGCAGGTTCTTAGCTTGATGGGCATGGGGTACGTCCAGCCAAACCCGGATTTACAATGATAAGCGGTGTAAACGGCTTTCGGTGTCAGTGGTTCTTTAGCACCATTCATCAAGTTGGTAAAATATGTGATTATATACAGATAAACACATTAATTAGGAGGTAAGAGCATGAAAAAGTCTGCTAAAGTTGCTGCAATCCTACTGCTTGGGGCTGTTATGGTTACTGGCGGTATTTGGACTTCCAACACTTACGCTTCGGTTAATGAGGAAAATGTAGTAAAAGAAACAGTTCAAATCTATTTGGAAGCTCTTGAGAACGGTGACGCTCCAACTATGGTTGAATACACAATTGATGAGCGCTTTGATAATGATAAAGACAAATAGAAAGTGTACGAAAGTTTTGGTACTCAAAAGATGGATATAGATATGGATTCCGTATCGGTAGAAAAGATTGAAGATGAAAAAATGAGTGTTACGTTTCATTATTCGAACGAACATGTTTCGGAAGATATAACTCTTCCAGTTATTAAAGAAAATGATCAATGGAAAGTAGTAATTGAAAATACAAGATAGTACAACAGCAATCTCTGAACGAGTTTCCGAAGCCGATTGGCCTGAATAAAAAAACGTAGGAGGTAACAGTATGAAAAAAAGAAATGTAATTCTTTCTGGTCTTTTTTTAGTCGGCGTTGTCTTCGTAGGTAGTAGTCTATACGCGAGTGAAGACATAGAATCGTATATAAAAGGTAATCACATAAAGGCAATTCATGCTATGGGAATCGAGATGAAAGCTCAAAATTTGGAAAATATGGCTACTATAACTGATGAGAACGGAAAGAAATGGATTTTCAACGAATTTACTAACAGAACAGCACTTATAGAAACAATGAGAGAAAAGTATGAAGAGGATGTAGCTGGTCCGTTTATCAGCATACATGACGAAATTATGCAACAGTACGCTAAGCCCGGCGATTCCATTCCGACTATTCTTTTGGATGAGACATTAAAAGAAGGCTATTTTGCATTCATTAGACAAGATGGGGAAGCCTTGTCCTTCAAAATCAAGTATGACAATGGGTCATGGGAATACAAGTTGGAAAAATAATTTCGAAGTTGCCTCTAGTTAGCCATGTACCTCTACTACTGATTTATCATTTGGTTGAAAGGGGAGTACTAACGATTAGCATTAAAAATTTAAAATCTACGAAAAAAATAGCACTAGCTACTATTGGTTTAATAACAATTGCAGGACTTGCTGTTTACTATATAGGTGACTTGAAAAAACAGAGTTTTCTTTATTCCAGCGATACAGATTATAAAATTGTTTCGGGTGAAGTATGGTTTAGGGAGACCTTTAATAGCGTGAAGGGTCTCGCTGAAAATGCAGATATCATTGCCGAAGCTGAAGTTATTTCTCAAAAAAATAACCCTAATTATGAAAGACTAGATGTGTATACAGTCTCTGAATTAAGATTAACGAAAGTCTATAAAGGTGATGTAGAGATAGATGATACAGTATCTGTACTGGAAACTGGAGGGGAATTCGATGAAAGAGAGACGGCCAAATATTTCGCAGGAAAGCCAGGATCTAAATTAGTGAATGATGATCTTGGTGAACCCAGAATAACATCGGTAGGGATTGAAGGAAGTATTCCTATGAAAGAAGGAAATAAATATTTTGTTTTCTTAACAGAAGATAAAGATGACGTTTATAACATAGTTGGGTCAGTTCAAGGAAAGATTAAAATTAATAGCGAGAACACTCTGGTTTCACAAGTTTCTCCAGAGACAATAGATCAGCATGGTGATCTTTATTTCCTCCAGGAAAGTTATTCAGGGCATAATATTTCTGAACTTAGAAACGAAGTTGAACAACTCATTGCATCCTCTCTCAATTAGCCCCCCAAAGGTTCTCTCAACCGCAAGATCATTACGAAGTAGATAGAAAAAGAAGATAACCGATTGGTATGGGAGTTTTTTTGCTATTACTAAAAAGTTGTGAATGGTTATCTAGCGTATTGAAAAGTTTTGTATCAGTTTCAAAATAAAAGTATGGCGGAGGGATTGTGATGGAGGACATTATCGTAGAGCCGGGAATAGGGGTTGGCCCCATAAAGTTAGGAATGACTAGGGAAGAAGTAAAGGCTCATGAGCAAGAATGGCCGCTGAAATATGTGACATTTTTGATACAGTATGAGGAGAACAAAGTGAGTTTCATCGAAGTTCCCATAGATACACACAATATTAGCGGAGGATTCAGTTGTTTTGTTTACGGTATCGATGTGGTTCATACAAAGGCGACACAATTAGCGGAAAAAATCGATAAGATATCAAATTATACGCGGGATGAAGGTGCAAAGTGGGGCGACAGGTACGCTTTTCCTAAGATAGGTTTAGGTTTTTGGCGAGATGTTGTCTTAAATGAAGAAGATTTAGAAACAGAAGAATTTAAAAATTTGGACCCAGTAATACAAGAGGATAGTCTAAGGAATCAATATTTCAGTACCGTTTTCGTCATGTATCCAATGGTTTAATAGGGGGCATATCCAACAAGGTAACAAGAAGCCTGCGTTAAGGACGCGATTTCTCGCGTCCTTTTTTGTTTACAGTACAGTCACATATGAACCTCCTATTGCTTTTCTAATCGTCATTTCGATCAATTTACAGAAGCAATTGGATTGGATCGACATCTTCCTGATAGGTCATTGTGAATATATTGTAGATTGATGAAACATCCTCTGTCAGGATGTTTTTTTATTCCAGTTTTTGCAGTTGGTAAAAACCTGCATATCATTTTATGGTTATATTTGTAAGTGAATTCAAAATAAGGAGGTGGACAATGATATTCCACGAAACAATAGAAAACTAAGAACATCTCTAAAAGAGGAGCCACGGGTACCACTAAAAGCATGTGTATAATCCGGTGGTAAAGGAAAGTAGGGTGAGACTTATAGCAGCAATTGCATTTAAAAAGGGCGTTCCACCCCTTCGACAGGTTAAAGGAACGCCCGCAGGAGGAGCAGTTTCAGCTCCTATTAGTAAATGTATCATGCTACCCCTAGATCGGGAAGGAGTAACCTATCACGATATTGATCATTTGAAAAACATTGTGGAACAATTGCGCGGACAACTGGTTGCAAATGTATTTAGAGAAGAATGATTTCTTGGATGATGAAGTCGTGGAATTAAGTCAGTAGTTAGATCAGTACATTCAAGGGGATGGTAAAATTATCATTTGGATTTGGAAAAAATCATCCACTGTAAAGTTTGTCAAATGCGAGGTAACGAAACTGACTAGCAGATGAGCAAGAAACAAAAATTCAAGCTTTGCGAATTATCCATTTCAAGTAAGAAAGTTGTGAATGTGTTACCATAAAGGGTTGTCTTCACTGATAGTAACAACTGATTAGTCGGTTGGAATTTGAGGTGTGATCGGCATGGTGAACATCGAAAGACTTTAAGGAAAAATATCAAAAAAATCAGAAAATAGGAGTTGAAAAAGTTATGATCTCAACATTAAATCGGCTCACACGCTTTCTATTATTAGTTCTAGTTGTAACAATTTTTGCGAGTACGCCACAGGTGGCAAATGCTAGGATCTGCGCAATAGCTCCTTCCAACATGATGATGCAGGATAATAAAGACACTGCATGGAATAATGTTCAACCAACTGCAGAGTGCGATCCCAAACCTGCCAGCCCGGTAAAGTTAGATGACAAATACTTGAAGAAAAACAATGTGGATGCTCACAAATTGAAAAAGGCTAATGTGCCGAAGGGTGCTAATATCTCCCATTATGATATTTATGAAGACAAATATGATGACTATCTTTGGTTAGGAAAAAAGAAACAAGGAAGGAATGAATGGATACAGTTGTTTTTTGACATTATCGATGCCGCTGACATGTTCCCTTTGAGTAGAAATATACCTGAACATTAATCCATACACTTAAAACAGAGGTGATGGTGATTATGGATGTGGCACTAACCACCCACGACAATGAAGATACATGTATAAGTGCAGAATTTTGGTGTTTGGCAGAAGATCAGTTTGATACCCAGATATTATCAGAAGAGCTGTGTCTGATCCCAACATCGACAAGAAAAAAAGGGGAATTAACCCAAGGGAAAATACCTGCTCCTGATACGAGTTGGGAAATTTCAACATCATATGAGGCTTCACTCGATATCAACAACCAGCTTCTCCCGCTCCTTCGTATGCTAGACGGGAAACAAAAAATTTTACAAGATTTAAAACAAGAACATAATCTCATCTATGGAATCGAATTCTTCATCTATGCGTACGAGAGACAAATCCCTCGAATGAAGCTGACACAAGAAACGATCCAATTTATGAGTGAGATCGGAGGCATGGCGATGATAAACATCATCATCTACCCTGACGATCTGCCTCCAAACTTGGAACTCAAAGCCCCCCAAGGTACAAGTATCAAGGTAGCCTTCCTGGTCAAAGGGGCTGACACGCAACCGGACTTGAACCCACAACTTCTTCAAGTTTCCTCACACGCATCTTGGATACAAGGGGAACAGACGTCGGATGAGGCAGTATGGTATCTCGAAACGTTAGAGGAAGAAACAGATGATACAGAGGAATTACTGCTGGCAATGATAAACACGTTGAAAGAGGAAAAAGAGTCACTTATCAGTCAGAAGGAAGAACAAAACCTGTCATATGAAATCGTCGTGTACGCTCATGTCAGAAATCGTCAAGAGCCTGCGATCACTGCAAAAGAAAACGTCATCTCACTTTTGCATGAGATCGGAGCTACGCTTGAATTCGTATTGTTCTACGCGTCAGAAGAAAATCGGTATGAAGACGACGGATTGATATAAGAGAAAAAAATCTCTTGATGTTCAATATTACGAAGTAGACAGCAAAGGAGATCATGGATAATTACAAAGGAAACTGGGAGCTTAGGTGCTCCCTATTTTCGTTGTAATAACATAGTGGAGGTTTTTTCAGTGACATACTATTCTTTCCTTGTCTTTGTGCTTTTCCTGCTAATCACTAAAGTGTATAACTTTATCGAGAGTATACTTAGCCCACTAGATTTCGCTTTAGTTGTCGGTATGGGAGTTTTTTTGCTATTACTAAAAGGTTGCGAATGGTTATCTGTCGTATTGGAAAAGTTTTGTATCAAGTTCAAAATAAAAGTATGGCAATTGTATGTGGTCACTTTAATTTTGTATTTCTTATTTTAGCTCCTTAGCCCTACCCTCTCGACCTGTTATATAGGAGGTATCGAAGTGAAAAGGATACGAATAGTCATCGCGATTTTCATAATATCTATTGCAGGGTGGTTTATCCTAAAAACACTATACTCTCCTGAAAATACAGTAAGGACCGTCATAGACAATATAGCAAATGGTGCACAAAATCACGTGCAAATGGAACAAGATCAAATTGAATTAATTCGCTCCTATTTTGAATTTGCCGCTAAGAATAATCTAAAATCACCCGAATTTTCAGTTAGACAAGTCGAAGGAACCGGAGATCAAATACAGCTAATCGCAGAGTTTCTAATGATAGATTACGATGAAAATAATAGAATTCGAAAAGTGTATGCAGGAAATCTCCTTTTCACCTTACAGAAATCTTCGTTTTATAAGTGGGAAGTAATAAACATCGAGGAAAAAATGAAACTTAGCCTTTAGGTGGAAAGTGCTTGTAATAGTATTCACCCGTTTCTGTTCAGGGGACGGGTTTTTCCATGTTTCATATTTTTTCGCCTATGTAACGTGAACCAAACTCCGCGTTCTCGTGAATATACAGTAGAGCAAAAACGAGGGGAGGGAACGCTGTGGATGAGTGGGAGTTGATTGCCAAATGCCAAGAGGGCGAGCCTGAGGCCTTTGAACAATTGGTCAAGCCTTATCTGGCGATGGCATACCGTACAGCGTACTTGATCATTCATGACAAGCATCTGGCACAGGACGCCGTTCAGGAAGGGCTCATCGAAGCGTATCAGCACATAGACCGACTCGATAAAAAACGGGGAGTGGCCTTTCGCAATTGGCTATACCGGATCATTACGTTTCGGGCTCTGAATCTGGTACGCAAGCAGAAGCCTGTGGTGGAATATGAAGAGATGATCCCGGAAGAAGCGCTAACGCCGCTGGACAACGTGATCCAGCGAGAGGAGCAGTGGCAAATATGGCAGGCGATTCGCAGCATGAAGGCGGAGCATCGCGCGGTTATTATTCTTTACTATTACGAAGGCTTCAGTGTGTCGGAGATCGCCAAAATTACGGGCTCCTTTGAGGGGACGGTCAAATCGCGCATGCATAAGGCGAGGAAGCTGATTGCGCAGCAATTGGACAAGGAATGCATTCCATCTGATTTTTTGCGGGAAGGGGCAATGACTCATGACTAACGAGGAGCGGCAAATCCAAGAGACGCTTAGGAAAGTAGCGGGAGCTGTCGAGATACCGAGTTTTCAAATGCCAAGCAAAAATGACGCGTTGCAGGTGAGAAGGCGTTCATTTTACCGTAGCAAGAGATGGGCTTCCATCGGCATCGCTTCCGCTGTCGTACTCGGGCTGCTCGGAACCATGCAAGTGTCCCCAACATTTGCGGCCTATGTCAAATCGATCTTTACACAAGACGGGTTCGACGAAGGACTGCAACAGGCGGCGAGACAAGGCTTCTCTGAAACATCGAATCTTTCTGTTACCGATCAAGGGATCACCTTGGAGGTAAAGGAAATCATTGCTGATCCGGCGCAGGTAGTGGTAGCTTTAATGATTAAACAGTCGGATGGCAAGCAGTTGCTCCCTACATATCCGACAGCGACAAACACTGAATCCAATGCTGTTAAATTGCTGGATTCCAAAGGGGAGGTCATCTCTGACGACTGGGGAATAACCTTTGAAGAAAATGGCGGATTCATCCGGTTTATCCTTGGTCAAAAAGGACAAGAGCCCCTTCCGAAAACGTTGTCGATGCATTTTGATGAAATAGGCGACATAAAAGGAAACTGGAAGCTGCAAGTTCCGGTTACGATGGCAAAAACAACGGCCGCAACGACTGTGTTGCCTGTCAATCAAACGCAAGTGACGAAGCATGGATTGAAGATGACCTTGCACCAGATCGTCAACACGCCAACGGCTACTCGAATTGAGCTGGAAACACAATGGACAGAGGCGGCCAAAAAACAACTGGAACAAGAAGCAAAAAAGCTAACTGGAAAGACGACGAACCCGGATTACGCTCCATTTCTTCCGTATCAGCAATATAGGCTGGGATATTACTACGAGGGAGCAGATGGCAGCAAGGGGAAGGAAAGAATCATATCTAATTCTTATTCCATTGATCGCTTTGGGCATTTCCGTTGGATCAATGACGACGATCCTTTGCAAAAAGGCAAAGCAGCGACACTCGTCATAAATAGCCTCCATAAGGCAATCCCGTACGATATGAGTATCACCTTCCATCCGGATGAATTGAACAAGAAGCCAGTGATCAAACAAGTGGGAGAAGATATATTTACGTTGAAAAGTATCAAGCTGGCAAAAGATGATGATTCGGAAAAACAGCAAATGGAAATGGAGATTGATGTACTTTCCAAAGATATTACGAGAATTTATTTGCCTTGGTGGGTACTTCAAGATGGGCAGGGGACAACCTACCGGGCTAAAATGGGTCATCAATCCAAGGGACCCGTTGACCAGTCAGGACGGGAGCGAGCAACGTACAAAATTCGGCTGGAGGACAGCAGTCATTGGGAAGGAGGAGAAATAACCAAGCTCCCGGAGAAGCTCACACTACGACTAGATGCTGTTCAGAAAAAATATCCGCTAGAGTGGAGAATTCCAGTTACCAATCAATAAAGAAGAAAACCGCCCCGTACAAAGGGCGGTTTTTCATGTTTATTTCGCGACCAACTGCGGCTCTTTCTGCCCAAGTCGGATCGTCGCTTCGCTCGGAATCCACATGCCTGTGTTCTCGTCACGTCCTTGCAGGACTACCGTTGGGTTGGCCTTACCCATCTGTTCGGCACCCTTGGTAATTTGCTGCCCAATTTTGCCGCCCTTGACGCGGTTCACGACGAGAGCGAGCTGCACGCTGTCCAGCTCTGTCATCATCTCGAAATCACCGTTGCTATCGCCCGCGATGAAAATCGGACCATGACCATACTTTTTCACCAATACATCCTGGATCACTTCCGTCTTGCCGTGGGCTACCGTGATCGGGTAGTCAGGCTGGTACACATTCGTGATCAGTCCGTTTTCTGTTTTCAGACGCATGCCGATGATGTTCTCCGCTGGGAGATTGTAGCCATATTTCGGGAGAGTGGCAAAGACACGAACGACATCCTCCAAGGAGGCACTCACGACATACACGTCGATGCCATTAGCACGCAGCGTGTTCATCAGGTTTGCGACTTCGGAAGTGAGGCGCAGACCCGTTGTATGAGAAGCTTTCACTACGCCTGCTTTGCCTGCCAACGATTTCGGGCTCGTCCAGCTTACTTTTTCAATCGCCATGCCTAGGCTGTGATCATTGGATGCTTCCGCCAATTTTTGCACTTCTTCCACTGTCATGTTCGTGAAGAGGTAGAGGATCCATGGATAGCCAATCGTGTTGCTGTGGGTATCGTTGATCGCTTCATACAAGAAAAACAGTTTGGCTTTGAAATCTGCGAATTGCTCTGTTGCTGTTACTTCCTCCAGCGACTTTGTTCCTTTAAGACCTTGATAATTTTGATATAAGTACGTGTAGTCGGCTACGAGATCAGTCGCGATGGCATCGAGTGTGACAGGCTTGCCGTCGACGTTTTTATACGAGTCGGAAAATGGTCCTTCTGGTACATTCGTGCGGATGACCTTCCCGAATTCTTCTGGTGTGAGCTTGTAAGCCAAATGGTTGATCTGGTAAACAAACAGCGCTTCCTCTGTGTCATGCATGATGCTCGTATTGTCCCAGTCAAAAACGGCATACGGCTTCTTTTTGGCATTGTAGGAGGCACTCTTGATGCCGTTTTTCTCAATCAATTCATGGACGGCTTGATAAGTTGCAGGTGCCCATTTCCCCTTGTCGAGCATCTGCACGCTGGTGTCTTTGGCCAATGCTGGCATCTGCATCGCGAGTAGAGCGACGATCATCAGCAGTGTCAGCCACCACGTTTTGGGTTGTGCTTTTCTGTGTGACATGGTTGTCATCCCCTTTTTCTTTTTCTCGATCCCCCAAATGAAAACGTTATCATTTTTTCAAAAGAAAAAGGCCTTCCCCGCGCCAATTAATAAAGCGCGGGTAGAAGACCTCATTGTCTTAAGCGTTTTCATTTGTATTCTAATCATACTAAATTTAACAGCAAAAGCAAGAAGATTCCGATAAACATAATAAGGGCAGGACTAACGATCCAATCTAGCGAAGACAGAAGAGTTTGCCAGAAAAAAGTGGATATAATCTAACCATAAGATAGATGAGAAGGATGATGCGGCGTGACCTTGATAGAATCCAGCAAAGCTATTTTGGTGAATTGCTTGGCGTTGAAAGCGAATGAGACATTTTTGGTGGTGGCCGACGAGCGGAAGCGGGATATCGGTGAGGCGCTCTGGGAAGCGGGTAAACAGCTCGGGGCAGAAGCGATGCTGATGGTTATGAAGGAGCGAGAAAAGTCCGGTCAAGAGCCTCCTGCGGCTGTTGCAGCGGCGATGAAGAGCGCAGATGTAGTGGTATGTGTGACGCAACACTCTTTGACGCATACAAAAGCACGCAAAGAAGCAGCAGCAAATGGTACGAGACTGGCTACCATGCCAGCTATTACGGAAGACATGTTCCTTGCGGGAGCGATTTCCGCTGACTATACACAAGTAAAGGCACTCACCGAGCGCGTGACCGAGATGCTGACCCGAGCAAGTACCGTGCGAATCGAAAAAGCGGGCAAGTCACTGACGTTTTCCGTCGCAGATCGCAATGGGGTGCCGAGTACAGGTATGTACGTCAATCCGGGAGAATCGGGCAATTTGCCTTCCGGGGAAGCGTATATTGCCCCACTGGAAGGGACAGCAGAGGGACAAATCCTCGTCGATGGTTCCATCGCGGGTATCGGAAAAATCGATTCGCCCCTGCTGCTGACGGTCCAAAATGGTCGGATCACAGAGGCAGAAGGAACAGCGGGTGAACGCCTCCTGCAAATGCTTGGAGACCAAGATGGGCGGATGCTGGGTGAATTCGGAATCGGAACGAATGATAAGGCGCGTATCACGGGAGTTGTGTTAGAGGATGAGAAGGTATACGGAACGATTCACGTAGCCTTTGGTAGCAACAATACGTTTGGCGGGACGATTGTCGCGGGGGTACATATTGATCTGGTTGTCAAAGAGCCGGATGTGTATTTGGACGACAAATGTATCATGAAGAGTGGAAAACTATTGGCAACATAGGACAAACTAGATGGATAGGAAGGATGAATCCCAATAGTAAATGTTGTAATATGGGAGAAATCCTAGAGGTGGATGTGGTGTGATGGCAATGTCTGAAAAAATATTTGCGATTATTACAATAGGTAACCTGATTTTGGCTGCCGTTCTTATTTTCATGGAGAGGCGAAACATTGCGGCAACCTGGGCCTGGTTGATGGTTTTGCTGTTTTTACCGGGCATCGGGTTTATCGTTTACCTGATTTTTGGACATAAGCTAAGCAAGAAAAAGCTGTATCGGCTCAAGGAAGGAGAATTTTCTCATTTTCGAGCTGCGGTCGATAGACAAAAGCAGTTGCTTGCCCATGGTGAACTACAAGTGAACGACCCTGAGATGGAGAGACACCGCGACATGATTTTCATGAACGTGGTAAGTGATGGAGCGTACTATACGCAGGATAATACCATTCAGGTTTTTAAGGAAGGCCATAGTCTGTTCAACCTCATGTTCAAACAGATGGAGGAAGCACGCGAGCATATACATTTGCTCTACTATATTTTGAATGACGATGATTTAGGGAAACAGCTCATTCAATTATTGACGAAGAAGGCAAAGGAGGGCGTCGAGGTTCGATTGCTCTATGATGCAGTAGGTTCTTCTGGTGTCTCATCCCGGTTTCTGCGTCCACTGGTAGAAGCAGGGGGAGAAGTCGCCTCCTTTTTCCCGGCGAAGATTCCGTTCCTGAATTTTCGAGTCAACTTCAGGAATCATCGCAAGCTGACGATTATTGATGGCAAGGTTGGCTATATCGGAGGCTTCAACATCGGGGATGAATACTTGGGCAAGGACAAGAAGCTGGGGTATTGGCGTGACACCCATTTGCTGATAGAAGGAAGAGCGGTGTACATGCTGCAAGCACGCTTTTTCTTGGACTGGAATTTGTCCGCTCCGAAAAGAATGCATGAGTCACTCGTGTATTTTCCGGAGATTCATGAGTCCGAGGGCACGATTGGGGTTCAGATCGTATCGAGTGGGCCAAACTCGGAAAAAGAGCAAATTAAGCATGCTTTTTTGAAGATGATTTACAAGGCACGGAAGAAGATTTACTTGCAGACGCCGTATTTCGTTCCCGATGAAGGGGTGCTAACCGCACTGAAGATGGCGGCAATGTCTGGGGTAGATGTACGGGTGATGGTCCCGGGAAAGCCAGATCATCTATTGGTATTCTGGGCGACTCACTCTTATCTCGGCGATTTGTTAAAGAGCGGTGTGCGCTGTTACCTCTACGAAAAAGGCTTCATGCACGCCAAAACAATCGTGGTGGATACCCAGTTGTCGTCTGTGGGAACGGCCAATGTTGATATTCGTAGCTTCAAGCTGAATTTCGAGACGAATGCGTTTATGTACGATTCGAAGATGGCAGAGGAGCTGGAGGAACTGTTTGTCTCCGATCTGGCTGATTGCCGGGAGATGACACTGGGAGAGTATGTGAACCGACCACTGCGTTTGCGCTTGCTGGAATCGTTGACGCGGCTGTTGTCTCCACTTTTATAAAAGCGGTACGGGAAAGTAGAAGAGGACCTGTTAACCTACGTGCGCAATCACGGAGTTGGCAGGTCCTTTTATTTTCGTTAAGAAGCTTATGCCGTACCGAACGTAACACCCATCTCCGTCAAGTATTGACGGTAAGCGATGCTCGCGCGGTCGCATTTTAAGGACAGCTCTACTTGCAGATCGAGTGGCAGGTCCTCAGGCTTTTGATTTTCCACGATCGGTTTATCTTGAGCGAAGATGAGGTTTTGGAAGCTAATGATTTCCTCATCGGAAAGGTTCGTCTCATAATTAAAAGAAAGTACGCCATAAGCTACGCTTCGCGCTTCATCCTGCGGCATCACAGTAAGCAAAATGGACATCAGATTGCCGTTTTCCGCATCGCGTTTCGTGAATTTTACCGTGAGCGGACGGAGGATTTCGTATGTGTAATAGACGTGCTTCGCTTGACCAGTACCGTCCGGGTCAGGCTGGAAAATCTTGATCTCATCCGTGCGAATAACACCGTTCTCGTCGCGGTGAACGCGGTAATCCCCGATTTCCATGTGTGTTTCGACACCCAAAAAACCCTCATGAACGACAGCCAGATGGCCTACATCCAAAAAGTTCTCTACGATGCGTGGAGGCTTGGCTGTTACTGTCTGTGGCCCCCAAATGACATTTCGAAAATGATGATCCTCAAATTCCGGCAGGTCAAAAAACTCAGGAGATTGGTTGCCGAGATTCACCCACACGAATCCATAGCGCTCTGCACAACCGTATAATACAGCGCGCGCCTTGCCTGGAATGGCTTGATCGGCAGGCAGCTGAGGGATTTTTACACAGGCTCCGGATGCTTCATATTCCCATCCGTGATACGGACAGACCAGCTTTCCTTCTCGGACACAGCCCAGAGACAGGGCAGCGCCTCTGTGAATACAGAGGTCTTTAAACGCATGGATTCCTTCTTCGTTGCGGAAGAGGACGACCCGCTCGCCCATAATGGTGACCTGGATTGGGCGGTCTTGCACATCCACCGAACGATAGGCGACGATCCACTCATTACGCAGCACGGTATCTTGCACGATCATTGATGAGACACTCCTTTGTCGATACTTCGGTTATTCACCCATTGTAGCGGGAGACTAGAAGGGAAGTCAACAGAAAACACGAACATTACAAAGTGGTATCACTTATTTATTACGTGAATAGTTGCCTAAAAACGTAATTATCCGTTATAATCCCATTTATATCGTTCGTAATTAGCTAAAATACCACTAGGGAGGCCTTTTGAAAGTGGAACAACATCGCGAAAGCAATCAGCTTGTTGTGGGCGTCGATGACAAAATCAGTGTGGGCAAGGCGTTTTTACTTGGTTTGCAGCATGTGTTGGCTATGGACTTGTACATTGCTCCTATTATTATTGCAGGGCTGCTCACCATGGACGCTTCAAGCACTTCTTTCTTTATTCAAATGTGTTTTCTCGCGACGGGTATCGGGACGTTGATCCAGACTGGATTTGGATTGCGTTTGCCTGTCGTGCAAGGCCCTTCCTATGTACCCATCGGTGCGTTGGCTGCGATCGGCAGTAAGCTGGGGATGGGTGCGATGATTGGCAGCATGATTCCTGGGGCGCTGTTTGTGGCCCTGATGGGTTATCCATTGAAATGGTTTGCCAAAGCGGTTCGCAAATTCATTCCACCGCTAGTCGGCGGGACGGTGATCATCATCGTAGGCATTGCCTTGATGCCAACAGGGATGGGAAACATTTATCACTCCCCGGGAAATATTTGGACCAATATTTTAATTGCCGCCGTTTCTGCTGGTGTGCTTGTCATCTGTATGCTGCTTGGCACAAGAGCAAAGGTTGCGGGTGCGTTTTTTAGACTTGTATCTGTTCTGATTGCGATTTTCGTCGGAACGGTCACTGCTGCTTTTTTTGGAACGGTAGATTTTAGTCCGGTTGGACAAGCACCGTGGCTGTCCATGCCGAAGCTGTTTCCGTATGGGGCTCCTGTATTTGATCTCAGTGCTGTTTTGACGATGCTTTTTGTTTATTTGATTATCATGATTGAAACAACAGGGACTTGGTTCGTCGTCTCTACAGTAACGAACAGTGAATTGACGGAGGAGCGACTGAATCGCGGTGCTGTCGGTGAAGGCTTGGGGTGCTTTGTCGGGGCATTGTTCGGAGGTACACCTACGACTGGCTATTCCTCCAATGCTGGATTGATTGCGGTGACAGGAGTAGGAAGCCGGATGGCGATTATGGCTGGAGGATTGATCTTGATTACCCTTGGGTTGGTGCCGAAGCTGTCGGCAGCGATTACCTGTATACCGGAGCCAGTCATCAACGGAATTTTTGGGATCGTGTGTGTAGCGATTGTGGCTAACGGAATCAAAGTCATTCAAAACATTACGATTGATGATCGGACAATGATGGTCATCGGTTTGCCGATCCTGCTGACAATGGCGGTAACGGTCCTGCCAAAAGATGCGCTCGCAGGAGTACCTGATTTCGTGAACTACATTCTATCTTCAGGCATTACAGTAGGGGCCTTGGCAACGGTTCTTTTGAATCTGCTCATTCCAGAAGGCAAAAAGAATCGAGTGAAGGTTCCACAGCAACAGCCTGTTAGCAACTAATAAAAACAGCCCGGTGAGCTAAGCTTCCGGGCTGTTTTTTCTCATAATAGTCGGATGAAACGATGAACCAATAAAGCGGCTGGTGAGAAGAAAAAGCACAGAGCTCGTAGACCTTGACAACGCCTACCCAGTCGGAACTTCAAAAAGGGGACCCGCTTGTCGAACACTTCTTCCTTGAGAAACTTCCGCCCGTAAGGTGGCTTTGGCTCGACGGTCCCCTTTTTGAAGTGGAGACGGACAGTCAATCCCCCCTTGCGGGCGTGTCAGAGTCGAAGAGAACTGTGCTTTTTCTTCTCTACCACTATGTTGACCCAAACCAGAATGCCCTTCACAGATCTTCTTATTATTTCTTCGTTCCAGTCAAATTCTGCACAGCTTCATCCAGCTGCTTTTCAATCAGAATCGGTTCATAGCCAAGCCATCTATCCACATCGACTACGTAAACATGATTGTTTTTGACAGCGGGTAAGTTCTTCCACAGACTGCTTTGCTCGATTTCTTTTAAATACTGAGCGGCGTCTTCCCCAGGGAACAGCATCAGGAAAATATGGTCGGCTGCATACTCCGGTAATAGCTCCATGGACACGTCTTTTGACCAGAACAGCGGGTCTTTATCGATCTCGCTCTTAATGAGTGGCGGTGGAGTCAGCTGAAGATCGTTGTACAAAACATGGCCCATGTTGCGAGCACCGTACATTTTGATCGTTTTCGCACGGACGTTGAATGCTGCAACAGTCTCGTCCTTCCCGACCTTAGCGAGGACCAGCTTACGTGCTTCTTCAACCTTTGCTTTATACTTCTGCTCCCAAGCCTTTCCTTCTTCCTCGCGACCTAGCGCTTCCGCTACCTTTTGTACATGCCCGTAGACATCATATTGATCGAAGTCGATCGCCACGACAGGCGCAATCTTTGTCAGCTTTTCATATACTTGTTGCTCGACTTCGGTACCGGTGAGGATCAAGTCAGGCTGCAACTCGAGGATTTTCTCCAGATTATAGGCATCATAATCTCCCACGACTTCGATTCCACTGACCAGTGGCTCCAAGTCCGGACCTTCCATATGGCCCTTCAACGCACCGATTGGCTTCACACCAATGGCAAGCATGGGACCCAAATATTGTAGGGCTACGACGCGCTGAGGTTTTACAGGAATGGTCGATTCGCCTTTTGCGTGCTTCAGGACACGCGTCTCGCTGCTCTTACTCTCTTGTGCAGGTGCCGATGGATTGGGGCTGGCTGTCTGGCCGCATGCCGTGAGTAAGAGCAAGGGAAGAATCATCAATCCGGGCAGCCAAGCTTGTATGCGTAATCGTTTCATCGTATATCCTCCATGAATGAAAATGATTCTCATTAATAGAGTCCATCTTACCCTGAACGCACTCTTTTCATCTATGGAGAATATTCCGGTTTTCTTTGGACAATGTGGCGGTGTTTGAATAGGTCAAAATTTGGACGGCCTCTTCCAGCTGGATGTCGAGGGAGAGGGGATCATACGAGAACCAAATCGGATTAAGAATGACCACTTGCCCTTTTTGGACAGCAGGAATTCGTTGCCATACATCCTGTTTCATCAACTCTAGGAAGTGTGCTTGTGAGAGATCATCATCAAAAATATGGACGAACAGCCAATCTGCTGCGTACTGGCTTAATTGATCCTCGTTGATGGGGGTCGCCCAGAAATTGGGGTTGCGTGTTAACTCTTCTTGAATCCTTTTGGGTGGCGTCAGCTTCAAGGATTTGTACAGCACATGCCCGATATTTCTCGCACCGTATGCCAATAGGCTCCGTGGACGTACATTGAGGATCAAGAATGTTTCTTCCTTCTGAATATGAGCGTCGATGCATCGCTTCGCCTTCAAAACCTTCTGTTCATGCTGCTTGAGCCACATGTGTGCCTGATCTTTCATGCCAAGCACATCGGCTAGCATGTTCAAATGACCAAATACATCATGCGCAAGCCACGGAAGGGCCAGAGTAGGTGCAATCTTGGAGAAAGCAGTGCTGTCCCCTGTCGATTCGGTCAAAATAAACGTCGGTTGCAATGGTTTGATCAAGTCTGGTGTGTTCTCGGGCAGACTGACAATCTCATCTGCTTCTTTTATCCGTAATTGCTCGCGTAAATAAGTGACCTGCTCTTCGGGAGCGCCAATCGGTCTGATTCCGAGTGCCAATAAATACTCGGCATAGTGGAAGGTGACGGGTGCCATTTGCTTCTGATTCATACGGACAAAGACAGTCGGCGACACGCCTACCTGCTGTTTAAAGCGTCTGCTGAAGTAAAACTCATCGGCATACCCGACCAGGCGTGCTACCTCGCGCAATCGTTTATTCGATTCTCGCAGAAACGTCTTGGCATGCGCCATCCGGCAGCTCGTCAAATATTCGATCGGGCTTTTTCCGACCCTTTTCTTGAAGACTTCGGTGTAATACCGAGGGGTGAGGCCAGCTCGATTCGCCAAATCATCTAAGGTGATTGGCTCCGCATAATTCGTATGAATGTAAGAAATCGTCTGTTCGACAACGCTTGACGTTTCTACGGCAGCCTGCCGTTCTGCATGGCTCCAAATCAGGTGCAGTAATTGCTGAAAGCGAATTTGATTTTGAAAAGCTTCCAACGGATCACTGGCTTGTCGATGGACATACAGTGTGAGGGCAAGCTCCGTACCGTGATCCACCTGGTGAAATAAACAGGAGCTGTGGCCAAGATGCCAGGAAAGACTCGGGCTGTAGGCGTTGGTGACCTGATCTTGCTGTTGCAGGGCGTCAAAATAGAATACGAGGAGACGGAGTGGCTCTCGAGAATCAGCGCTTACTTGCCTCGCAGATTCTCGAGAAAGGACGAGCACACTCCCATCTAGTAGAGTGGCTTGATCCGACTCGTTCAGTATCCGGCCCGATCCTTTTGTCACGATGAGCACGGCATGGGTAGATCCGCCGGAAAACGTCCATGCTTCTGTCGGTGACAAGGTGACCTGCTGTATGTCTTGAAGTAGAAACAAAGGAGTGGGCGGCAGCACTGTATTTCCTATCATGATACCAATTCGAAGGACTCGGTTACGACGATGCTTCCCTTGACAGATTGGACCATCGGGCAGTTTTTGCTCGCGGCTTCAATGGCTTTTTGCACTTTTTCTTCTTTCATATTTTCACCCGTAATGATGAAGTGGAGGTGAATTTTTTCAACCCGATTTGCCTCTGCCTCATTTCGCTGAACATCTGCTGTTACTTTCATATCCGTGCACGGCATTCTCATCTTGTCCAATACTTTTCGCAAAACACCGCCACTGCAAACAGCGATGGAAGAGACCAAGAGCTGGTAGGGGCGAAAGCCATACTGTTCATCACCTGATACGTGCAGCTCACCGTAGGATAGTTGAGTGACAAAGCCATTTTCCTTCGCTTGAAATTCCATGCGTAACCCTCCCTTGAAATGGTTTTTCTTCATTATAAGGAAAAAGGCTCCCGCGCGACAGTAAACTATCGGTACAGGAACCTTTTCCCCTTTTTTATTCCTTCAATGCTTTCCCATTTTGCAAGAGAGACTGGATGCAACGAGGAAGCATGTCTTTTAACGTATCGAAAGCATAGTCGACATCCAGACGTTCTGTCCACTGATGGGCGTCACGTCCGACTGGACCGAGGTTCATGACAGGTACATCAAAAGCTTCGAGCTCCTGAAGCGGAATGGAGTAGCCGTTGTCCCACAAAGGCATGTTCGCTACCAATGGCTTCATGGATGCCGCCGGATATTGGAGTCCGACGTAGCTTAAATCAGAGATTCCGCCAAAGTAGTTTTGCTTGACCAAATTGACCTGGTGCTGATCTCTCGCGTATGCTTTCATCTCTTCCATCGTTTGCTGGATCAGAGGATGATTGCGTGAGCTGACTGCCGGGTAAAACGGTGGTGCGAAGAACAAAATCATCATCGGCGATAGTTCTTTACACAGAATCGCTAATTGATCCACCAGTTCGATCGTGGTATCGCGGTCGTCCTTGTCGCCGCGGTTGGCGATCACATCTGCTTCCAGCTGACGCAGCTTTTCTTCCCCGTACGTTTTCTTCGCGTAGGCGTACAGTTCTTCGTAAGTCATGACGGAAATGGACAGATCACGTGGGCTAAACGGCGCGAAGTTGGCAAACTGGCTCGCGTGCTTGAGGTAGTTTTGCTTCATGCGCTCTGCGACATTTCTTGCCGATTCTAGCAGCGGCTCTACGACATCCTCCATTTGCTTTTCCAGCAGGAACAGGTTGAACAGCGTCACAGCACGGTGCGGAATTTGCACAGAGTACTCTTTTTTCAGATCCTTTTGAATCAGGTTCGTCGGCGGAGGAGATGCTTCCCCCTCGACAACTTCGCAAAAAGATGTGTTCAGCTCGAGCTCACAAGTAATTTGAGAGGCCATGTAATTGCCGTTTAACCCAGCAAAAGGCTCGCCCACATGTGTTTCTTTGCCGTAGCAGAGGAAGCCTGGCAGTACTTTTCCGATGGAGCCTGTGTACAAGTACGTATTCGTATCCCCCGGATAGCGGGTAAACATCGGCTCGGAGTTGAGCACGGTCGTGTAGCTCAGGTCGAACTCTTCGGCGATTTTCAAAAGCGCTGGGACTGCTGCTCGCATCCCGACAGAATTCACCTCTTCGTCAGGGACTGTCAGAAGCAAAATGTTGCCGTTGAACTCTCCAGCAATGGCTTGCTCAATCATCGACATGTGCAGCGTCAGTCCGCATTTCATATCCATGGTGCCACGGCCAAACAGCCAGTTGCCGGTGCGGATATCCTGTTGAACGTCGGCTGGCATATCCGCTTGGTTTTGTTGGAAGAGAGGAGTGAGGGTCTTCGGATCAAAAGCATGCTTCATCCAGGCGCCGTAATCCTCGACATCGACCACATCAAAATGGCTGACGAGAATGACGGTGTCCCGTACCCCTTCTTTTTTGACCAGTGCAGTGACAAAATGGCGCCCGTCTCCAGTCGGATTCGCACGCACATGATCGGGATTGGCTTGATAATAAGGCAGGGTACGCAGCTGATCGACGACGTAGCCAGGCAAGTCCTTCTCGGCAGATGATCCTGTAATGCTTGGGATGCTTACCAAATTGCACAAGAGATCAACGAGCTGCTCTTTTGTTTGCCATTTTTGCATAAAAAACGCCTCCGTTTTCCGTATAGTGAAAACCATTTCCGGTTAGTGGGCAAAAAAATTAAGGTAAGGCACCGATCTTGTGGGAAATTTCTTTGGCACTTTGTTGGGCTTGTTCAATGAGTGAGGACAAGAGTTGCTCGTTGATCCGATAGCTCGGAACGCCGATACTCAAAGCGCCCACGACCTTTTGGTTGACACCGAAGATAGGAGCGGCAATGGATGCGGTGCCCTCGGTTTTCTCACCGTAGCTGACTGCATAGCCGTTTTGTCTGATTTCTGGCAGTCGTTCTAACAGCTCGCGACGTTTTTCTGCATCCGGGATTAAACCGGTCACGATTTGCTCTGCTTCGGTCAGATTCATGCTGGCGAGAATCGTTTTGTTTGCCGCACCGATATGTAGCGGAATACGCTCGCCCAGATTATCCATGCTTCTGACAGACATGGGACCTTCCACACGTTCGAGTACGATGGCATGAGAGCCCTGTGGAATGTTCAGATAGACTGTTTCTCGTACATCTGCTGCCAATCGCTCCATGACAGTTCGGGCGACAGCGCGCATATCCATCTTGTCCAGGATGCGCAGCCCGATTTCCATCCACGTATAGCCGACCTTGTACTGCTTGTTCTCAGGAACCTGGAGGATGAGTCCATGCTTGATGAGGCTGCTTATTAAACGGTGTACGGTACTCAGTGGCAGGTTCGTTTGTTCAGCAATTTCCGAGATGGACCATTGCTGCTTGTTTGGATCTGATACCAGGACGGAGATGATGCTCATTGCCCGGTCAATCGATTGTACCAACGTGGGTTACCTCCTGGCTTTGTTGCATAGTGACTGCTCGTTGAATGTCACGCCAGCTTAATATGACCTCAATCTATCAGAATTTTTCAGCCGAATCAATATAATTCAGACTAGATAAAAATTCATTGACAAAAAATTTGAAACTATTTTACATTAAGAGTGTAATTTTGTATTGCAGAAGTGATTCCACAATGCGGAATTTTTCTGAGTGGTTGCTCAGAGGAAAATGAATGCAACATGGTGGCGATGAACAAGCAAAAGCAGCAGATGAGGAAGCGTTTACATGCTCGTTTCTCCGTCGCCCACTGATAGACAAAAGCAAGATTCGAAAACAGAAGGGAGATCTATCATCATGAAATTTTCACGTGCGATTGTAAGAAAACCGGGAAAGAGTTATGTAAATGGTTTGACGACTTCTGATTTGGGTTCACCTGATTTTGAACTTGCTCTCAAACAGCATGCCGCTTATGTAGAAGCGCTGAAACAGACAGGTATGGATGTAACTGTTCTGGAAGCGGACGAGCGTTTCCCGGATTCTACGTTTGTAGAAGATACAGCTGTCCTCACGGAAAAGTGCGCCGTCATCACCAATCCCGGTGCAGAAAGCCGCAATGGTGAAATTGAGGATATGAAATTGGTGCTTCCTCGTTTTTATGACACGATTGAATATATTCAGGCCCCTGGCTTCCTCGATGGTGGAGACGTGATGCAGGTAGACAACCATTTCTATGTCGGTCTGTCGACACGCACCAATGAAGAAGGAGCCATCCAGTTCCGCGAGATTCTCTCCAAATACGGATATGAAGTCATCATTGTTCCGTTGAAAGAGTTTTTCCACCTGAAAACAGGAATCGCCTACCTTGGCAATGACTTGCTGGTTCTGGCTGGGGAGTTCATCGATTCTGAAGTGTTTAGCCAATACAAGCATCTGATCGTGGAAAAAGAAGTCGAGTACTCTGCGAACTGCATCCATATCAACGACTACGTCATTATTCCAAAGGGCTTTGATAGCACGAAAAAGCAAATCACTGACGCTGGCTACCATGTGATTGAGCTGGATATGTCTGAATTCCGCAAACAAGATGGAGGATTGAGCTGCCTGTCCCTGCGTTTCTAGTGCAGGCAGTTCTCTCTTCTTTTATAGACCTCTGATAGACCTCTTAAAAAGCTGGTGAAAGAGAGGAATCATATGAACACTGGGAATGAAAGAGATACACAGCTAGAACGTTCCATGAAAAGTCGCCACCTGTTTATGCTGTCGTTAGGTGGCGTGATCGGGACAGGGCTCTTCCTCAACGCTGGCTTCACGATCAATCAGGCTGGACCAGGCGGAGCGCTTGTCGCCTATATCATCGGCGGGATTTTGCTGTATCTGGTCATGACGTGCCTGGGCGAGCTTTCTGTAAAGATGCCAGTAACAGGCTCTTTCCAAGCCTACGCCAGCAAGTATATTGGTCCGGCGAGCGGGTTTACACTGGGATGGATGTATTGGCTAGGGTCAGCTACAACGGCCGGGGTAGAGTTTACTGCCGCGGGCATGGTCATGCAACGGTGGTTCCCGGATACACCGATCTGGATTTGGTGCGCGCTCTTCATCGTTTTGCTCTTTGCCTTCAATGCGCTGACAACAAAAGGTTTTGCAGAAACCGAGTACTGGTTTGCCGGAATTAAAGTATTAGCCGTTCTTATTTTTATTATTGTCGGACTAGGTGCTATATTCGGTATTGTCAGTATGGAAGGAAGACCCGCTCCGTTTCTCTCCAACTTCTCGGCAGATGGGGGACTATTCCCGTTTGGCATTGCGATTGTCTTTGTGACGATGATGAACGTCGTATTCTCTTATCAAGGCTCTGAACTGATCGGAATTGCAGCCGGGGAAGCAGAAAACCCGCAAAAGACCATTCCGCGGGCGATTCGCAACATTGTGTTTCGTATTCTCGTGTTCTATGTGGCGTCGGTCACGATCTTGTCCGCACTCTTTCCCTCAAGTGAGCTGGGACTCTTGGAAAGTCCGTTTGTGACGGTATTTGATGCAGTGGGGATTCCATTTGCAGCGGATATCATGAACTTCGTCATCTTGACGGCTCTGTTGTCTGTCGGAAACTCATGCTTGTACGCAGCCACTCGCTTGTTGTGGTCCCTTTCCCATAGCAATATGGCTCATCCTGTTTTTGGAAAATTGACCAAGCGTAAAGTGCCCTTGAACGCGCTCTTGGCGACGCTGGCGTTCTCGCTTCTATCTCTGTTAACCAGTGTGGTTGCAGCGGATACGGTATACGTGCTGCTCATGGCTGTATCCGGTATTGCGGTTACCTTCACGTGGATGGGGATTGCTCTCTCTCAATTCAATTTCCGCCGTCAATACTTGCGTGAGGGTGGAAAAATAGAAGATTTACAGTTCGTAGCACCGTTTTACCCGGTGATGCCGCTCTTGTGTCTGGCGCTTTGCACATTCATTCTTATCTTCCCGGCGTTTGACCCGACACAGCGAATTGGACTCTTCTACGGAATTGGTGCACTCGTGCTGTTCTATACCTACTATTATGTGCGCTATGGACGCAAAAAGGCGCATAAACCGAATCTCCCAACGCAAGGCTAAGCCTTCCTGCTCGATAGAAAATGCCCCTGCCATGATGATATGGTCGGGGCATTTTTGTAGTGTAAGGATGGTCTTCAGGAAATGCCGAATAGCTCGGCTAAATACGGGTTCACGAACAAGCCGTCAGGGTCGAGCTCAGAGCGAATGGCGAGGAAGTCGGGCAAGCGCGGATAGACCTGATGAAGCTGCTCGGCGGTCATGCTGTGCATTTTCCCCCAGTGTGGACGTCCGCCGTATCGGGCGAAAATTTCCTCCATCCGGGCAAAATACGCTTCGTACGGCATGCCCTTGTACATGTGGACGGCAATGAAGGCGCTATCCCGTTCGTAAGCGGGACTGAGCCAGATGTCGTCCTTTTTGACGTACCGGCATTCCAGCGGAAAATGAACGGCAAAGCGCTCTAGCTCAATCGCCTGACACAGCTCCCGTATGGCATCGCCCATATGCTCAGCAGGTAAGCAGTATTCCATTTCGTAAAAACGCACAAGGCGAGGGGTGGCGAAAAGTTGATGGCTGTAGCCGCTCTCATGGACAGAGGGAACGCTTTGGGCGGACAGCCTGCTGACGCTTTTGGTGAGAGAAGGGCGCAATCGGCAGCTCTCGGACAAGAGCCAAAACAGCCCATTTTCCACGACCATTTTTTTCAAATAGCTCCATCGTTGATTGCCGCTAGGGGGATCATTGGTCTCGTTCATGAATTTCACTTGAACGGTGTCCGAATACGGGAAGATAAAAAATTCAAAATGCCGATGCTCGGCTTTAAACGTCTCCAGAGAGGACAGGCACCCCTCTAACTGCATGCGACGGCTTTGGTAGCGCAGGCGATAGGCTGGGAGGACACGAAGCTTGACGCGTACGATGATGCCCAAGAGACCGAGGGAGACTTGCATGGCTTTGAACAGCTCCGGCTGGGCCTGATCGGATACTTCCAAAACCTCCCCGGATGCGGTCACGACTGTCAGCCCGACGACTTGCGTGGAGATGCTGCCAAAATGAATGCCTGTGCCATGTGTTCCGGTGCTGACGGCCCCTGCAATGGACTGGGCGTTAATGTCTCCGAGGTTTTCTTGAGAGTAGCCCGCTTGATGCAGGAGGTGTCCGAGTGTCTTGAGCTTGGTGCCTGCCCAGACTTCAACGGTATCAGAGGCAGGGTCTACACTGACGATTCCTTGGAGATGATCCAAGGATAGCAAGCAATCTTCTGTCTGGACGAGCCGAGTGAAGGAATGACCGGAGCCGACGACTCGAATCCGTGTACCTGCCTTCTTGCAAGCAAGGACAAGCTGCACGACCTCATCCACGGACCCTGGCATCGCGACTTGCTTTGGCTGGCTTTGTACATTTCCTGTCCAATTGGTCCAGTGATTCGCGTGCTTCTTTACAGTGAGCATAATCCATCCCCCCGATAGGTGGTCACTTCCTCGATGATTTTCCCGCCAGAGATGCAATACAGCCGGGTAAAACGTTCGCAGAGCTCTCCTGCTTTGGCATGGCGAAAAAAGATCGGGTCTCCCAGCTCCAGCGTTTCCATGCCTTGATAGTGGATCGGTGTCTGTACTTCACCTGCTCCTTCGTTGGGGAACAGCTTCGCTCCCGCTGGCAAGTAAGGCTTGGGGAGTCTGTCACGCCCAGCAGAACCAGAGGCGATGTAGCCTCCGCCGGCACATGTGTAGATATGCTCTGTGGGCTTGCGGATAATCTCCAGAGCAAATCCGGCAGCAGGATGAAACCGAAAATCTTGAAAGTAGTCAAAGAGTCCAGGCGAAAAAAATCCGGAGCCTGCTGTAACCTCTGTAATGGCGTCTTCTTTCCCGGTCAAGTGCAAGCTGCCCGTTCCTCCACCGTTTACAAAGCGGAGAGAAATGCCTAGCTCGCAAATGGCATGCACCAGTGTGGCACGTCGAGCAGCCACTTCTTTCACGGAATATTGCTTGAGGAGACGAATGATGCTGTTTTTCAGGAATTGACGAGGGTATCGATCCCCTACGCCAGCAATTTGAGCCTCGTACCCCATCACACCATCTAGGTAGAGATGATCGGAGGAAGCAACGCGCTTGGCAAGGGAGAGGGACGCCTCGAGAGAGCGAAGAGGGGAGCGCCAGACGCCGAAATGCAGCCCCAACACATCAGACGACATGTCGATATCGAGACAGACCGGCAGGCTGGTTCCCGTTTCCCGGGCGATTTGTTCGAGTTGTTCGACATGAGGGAGAGAGTCGATCATCAAAGTAATGGAGCGTCCATTCTTAATCTCAGA
Source organism: Brevibacillus sp. BC25 (assembly GCF_000282075.1). Taxonomy (NCBI): domain Bacteria; kingdom Bacillati; phylum Bacillota; class Bacilli; order Caryophanales; family Paenibacillaceae; genus Brevibacillus; species Brevibacillus sp. BC25. Next base: position 16,203 of record NZ_AKIX01000030.1, on the reverse strand, counting down.
GGCGATTGACAAAAGCCAGCTTTTTTCCCAGAGCGGATAGCCGAGTAGCAGGTCATCGAAGCCTGCTTCGCACAGGTGAAGCACCTCAGGAGCGGAATAGCACATGAGACCACGAAAGCAATCGTCCAACTGCAATACATGTTTGAGAATGGCAACGCTTCGGATCGACTTGCTCGCGATTCGAACGGGTTTTCCATTGCTTTGCAAACAGATTTGCTCCGCATTTTCCTCCAGCAGATCTAGGTCGACGAAAGCGAACGGCTTGGGAACACCGGCAAAGGCAGACTGATAATAGCGATAATCCCGCATGTACAGGCCTCATCCTTTTTTGAATTCGGATTTGAATGAAAGAAAGAACTGCAAATATTTCATAAAATTCTATCTATTCTATCCGTTTGTGTTTGATTCCTTCCTGACAAATGAGGGGAATGAACAGAAATAACGAATGTTCGTTTTTAATGTTCGGATTCTGGTGTATTTACGAATTGTAAAGGCATGTTTACGATAAAAACAACTTTAAAAGACGAATAAATAGGTTGTTTCTTGTTGACTTGATTCACCTTATAAGCTACGATACATATTGTTGTGAAGAACAACGCAGGTTTGACGAATGAAATAGTGATTTGTATTCGTATATCCTCAGAAATATGGTTTGAGGGTCTCTACAGGGAACCGTAAATTCCCGGCTACGAATAGGGCAGGTTTGGTATACCCTATTCGTCGGCCGGGAATTTTTTGCATTTTTTTGGGGAGGGAACGAAATGAATAAGTATGATGTGATCGTTGTAGGAGCAGGACCAGCAGGGATTTTTACATGCTACGAGGTAATGCGAAAAGCACCGAATGCCAAGGTGCTGTTGATTGATAAAGGGCATGACATCTATAGCAGACGCTGTCCGATCTTGGAGGAAAAGATCAAGCTCTGCCCGCCGCCAGCAGGAAAAAAAGATTTCGCAGGCTGTTTGCCGGCCTGTTCGATTACCAGTGGTTTTGGTGGAGCAGGCGCCTATAGCGATGGTAAATTTAACATCACCACCGAATTTGGCGGTTGGATGACAGACTATCTCAGCCCTTCCACTGTACTTGGGCTGATCAAATACGTGGATGAAATCAATTTGGAGCATGGAGCTACTCAATCGATTACGGACCCGACCACCGAGACGATCAAGAGCATCGAGCAGCGTGGCTATGCAGCAGGACTCAAGCTGTTGCGAGCGCAGGTGCGTCACTTGGGAACGGAGCAAAACCTGGAGATTCTCCAGTCGATCTTCGAGCATTTGAAGAAGCATATCGACATGATGTTCAAGACAGAAGTCGAGGACATCATTACGGTGAAAGAAGCAGACGGACATCAAGTAAAAGGTGTCGTCTTGAAAAACGGCCAAGAGTATGAAGCTGATTACGTGGTAATCGGACCGGGTCGCGATGGCTCCGCATGGTTGACCAATATCCTGAAAAAGCGCCGCCTGAAAATGTACAACAATCAAGTCGACGTAGGCGTACGTGTGGAGACGTCCGATGTCGTCATGCGCGAAATCAATGAGCACTTGTACGAAGGAAAATTCATTTTCAATACATCTGTCGGAACGCGTGTACGGACGTTTTGTAGTAATCCATCGGGTCACGTGGTCGTGGAAAACCACAGTGGAGTGATGGCGGCAAACGGGCACTCTTACAAAGATCCAGCGCTGGGCTCGATGAATACGAACTTTGCGCTCTTGGTATCTCATACATTTACAGAGCCGTTTGACAAGCCGAATGAGTACGCGAGAGAAATTTGCAAGCGAGCGAATGATCTGTCCAACGGTGGGGTCATCGTGCAAAAGTACGGCGATATTTTGCGCGGTCGCCGTTCAACAGAGTCGCGCATTAAGGAAGGCTTCCTGGAGCCTACTCTGAAGGAAGCGGTACCGGGTGACCTGGGACTCGTGTTGCCTTACAATACGATGAAAAGTCTAATCGAGATGGTGGAAGCACTGGACAAGGTAACGCCGGGAATTGCTTCCGAGCACACATTGTTCTACGGAGTGGAAGCGAAATTCTACTCGGCACGTCCAAAACTGACTGAGGAATTCGAAACAGAAATCAAGGGATTGTTCTGTGGCGGGGACGGTGCCGGAATTACGCGTGGTCTGGCACAGGCCGGAGCTGCTGGGGTCTGGATGGCTCGCAATATCGCGAAGCGTATGCAATAACGAATACGATCATAACAAATAGGCTTCTTGCCGGGCACGCTTGTGCTTGGTGGGGAGCCTTTTTTCATGACAGAACAATATCAGGAAAGTGATGGTCCCGATGTCACGAGGAATTAGGCAGAAGCGTATTGTATAGAAGGGCCAATAATTAAACTACGACTTTTTGTTGGCATGGAGGTATCTATGTTTTTTTGTGATGATGATGATACCGCTGTAATAGCACTTTGGATTATTTCGATTGGCTTTGTCATACTCGCCATTGATAAAACAACCAGATTAAGTCAAAAGCCTGCCTGCAACAATGAGAAGTCGATACAGCCCCTCATCCAATTAAACAAGCAAATCAATGGGAAAAACAAAAATGGCAATGACAATGATGAAGATATGCAATTCAAACGAATTGAACAGCAAATTGCCCAATTACGAGACAGTGTTCAAGATATAAAGAAGAATTTACAGGAGAATCCATCCAAGAACGGGGGGAAGAAGGATGATCGAAAAAAATCTGGCGAATGAGCTGGTAGCGGTAGGCGGGTGGATTGCAGTTCTGGGTGCCTTCCTGGCTGCGATAGGCTCGACTGGACAGGTGGAACCGGACCAGGATACTTCTACAGCGAACGAGAAAAATGACAAAGAATCAAGTGATTTGAAAAAACAAGTGCTGCAACAGAAAAAACAATTGCAAAAGCAACAGATACAGATTGAACTGATTCAATTGGAACAAGAGCTCAACACCATCATCCATAGCACAAGGCAAAATGGCTAACAAAAAATGACTTCACCAAACTGCTTTTGGGCGAAGTCATTTTTTACTTGCTACAATGGCTGCAAATTATCGTTCATTTTCTTCAATACGCGGTTAAAGATAGCGAGTTCTGCTTCGTCAAGGCCGCGGAGTGCCAGCTCTTCTTGCTCTTTGGCAGCCTCCAGCCATTCCGGGAACCGTTCGACTGCTTGCGGGGACAAGGACACATAGCGCTCACGCTTGTCATCGCCCTCTGAGCGAATAATCCAGCCCATCTCTTCCAATCGGGTGAGTGTCCGGGTAATCGTCGGCGCTTCCACATTCAGGTAGTTACTCAATTGAACCTGGGTGAGCGATTCGCGATAATGCAAGCAAAGGATAATACCCCATTGCGAACTGTATAATCCCATGGGAGACATAGTCCCATTTAAAGATTTACTGAATATTCTTGCGGTTTGGCTAATTCGATGACCATAATATTGCATGAGTATATACCTCCAGGAAAGCTGGTCCGATATATCGTACACTTTATTGCTTAAGTAAATATGTACAATAACATACTAGCAGTTTCGTACATATAAGTAAACGTTTATTCGATGGCGAAATAATGGATTTTCTGACACAAATAGAACCAGGCGAGTGTCATGGAAGAAGACACTCACCTGGGTGAAAAATACGGTGGAGGATTAATCTGCGGACAAGATATTCAATGGTCCTTTTTCATTGATGAGCGGCTCCAGTTCATAGACCGAAATGGGGAACATGGGGAAACCGACGTAGTAAGGTGTAATTTCATACAACTGGAAGTAGATGACCAGTGCTTTGTCGGCGAGGTAATAATCCTGATCGGGCTTAATCGAAGTAAAGCCATTGAGTGTGGGGATGCTTCTTTCTTTGATTTGACGCTTGATGTTTTCGGAAATCACCTTGACGTAATCGCTTCCTGGCTTGAATAATTCACGCAGCGTATACAGCTTGCCTGTTTGGATATCTGCGGTGATCGACCCGAGGAAGGTCATGCCGTGAGCCATTTGCGGTGTGTAGGCGTAGTTGCTCAACACGACGCTGAAAATACCGCGTTCGTTTGTCTTGATTTCGTAGCTTCCTTGCATTTCTGTATTTCCCGGTACCTGGACCCGTTGTTGTTCGTGAATTAAGCCTTGAACCGTTTGATAAATCGCCCGGTTGATATCTTTTTCCGCTTGTTGGTTGGCTAGGCCTGCCAATTGGGGATAGTAAATCGTGGTGTTCGGACGGCTAATCGTCCGTGTCAGCACAGTAGCTGGCAATTGATTGAGTTCCACTTTTCTCCGTTTGCCTCCTGTACGTGAGAGTTGTGTAATAGCCTATTCGAAATTGTTTTTGGCTGTTCTTACTTTTTTCACAAATTTGGCAAAGGTTTGGCTATATAATGGGGAAAGAATCCGATACATAAGTAAAAAGGAAACGGGGGGCGGTTATGATTCAATTGATTCGCAATACCTTGACTGAAAAAGAAGGCTTTATGATTTTTATCCTATGGAATCATTTGTGGATGGCGGGACTCATTGCCTACCAAGTGGATGTGAACTTCTGGAAAGTGACGTCCTTGGGATTGCTGGTCACTCTAATTGTTTCGCCGTATTATTTCATTCGCAAAGACAGTCTTGTGATTCGTTATCTGGTAGCAATTGGACTCATGTTTTATGCGATTTCATTCGATCACTTTACTGATTACCAGGAGGTTACCTTCCTCGCCTTTATCGTCATGGGCTTTTTGGCAGCCTACTTGGATTGGAAGCTAGTCGTAACAGCGGGAATTACCCAAATCATTGTCACGGTTATCGGGTTCTACACAGGAACCTACGAGATTTTCGAGGGTGATTTTTCGGAGCTCAATTTGCTTATGCGTATTGTCACGATTCTCATGATGATGGGAGCCGTCACGTATCTGTGTCTCGCCGGACAAGCCTCCTTGCGAAAAGCTGATGACGCAAGGCAGGAAGCGGAAGAGAAGGAGCGCCGTCTGGGAGAAATGCTTTTGAACATCCAGCAAATGACGGAGCAACTGGATCGTACAAGTGATCATGTGCATGAACATGCGGAAGGTACGAAGCGCAATACAGATGAAATGATGGTAGCCTTCAAGGAAGTCGCCACAGGTATGGAATCGCAGGCGAATTCTACGGTGAAGATCGAAGAAGAGGTTCAATCCATCGACCAGGAAATCGAGGCAGTCACAACACAGACCAACTCAATGAAAACGGAATCGCAACAAAATAACCGTCGTCTGACAGAAAGCGTTCAGATGATGAACGAGCTGTCCTCGCAGATGGAGCAAATTGTGCAGGCAGTTAATGTAGCAGCCTCTACGATTCACCAGCTCAATCGTCAGGCGAATCGCGTAGAGGAAATTGTCGGCGCTATTAATCAGATCGCGACACAAACGAATCTTTTGGCGCTGAATGCGGCGATTGAATCGGCTCGTGCAGGCGAGCATGGACGTGGATTTGCTGTTGTAGCGGATGAGGTACGCAAGCTGGCGGAACAAAGCGCGACAGCTACGCAGGAAATTACCGACATTCTGAAATCTCTCCATCAGGAAAGTGAGAATGCGGTGCAGCATATGAGCAATGGGGAAACGTCTGTTGCAAAAGGCCAAGAGCTGGCCGTGAAAACAGTGGCCTCTATCGAAGCAGTGCGTGCCGGGATGATGGCCTTCTTGGAAGCAGCTGATCAAGTAAGCTCCAGCATGGACCGGGTAAAAGTACGTTCCGGCGAAGTTGCCATCGAGATGTCGACCATTACAGCCGTAACCGAGGAATCCGTAGCCAACTTAGAAGAGCTGTTTGCGACAGCAGAAAACCAGCATCAAAAAGTGCGTGAGATTACGGAAGAGCTGGGCGAGCTGAATACATTGTCTCATCGTCTCCAGCAAACCTTTCACGTAAATTAAAGGTTGTTTAAAAAGTAAAAGACGACTTTTTAAACTTCGATTCACTTTTAGAAGTGTTTGGAATTAAGAAAAAAGAATTGCATTTTTGAACCGTTCTGCTAGAATGAATTCCATTGTAACTAAATATATTTACCTACCTTATCAAGAGCGGCGGAGGGACTGGCCCGATGATGCCCGGCAACCACTGATCATGTCTATGCATGAACAGAAAGGTGCCAATTCCTGCAAAACCTGTACCATGGTTTTGACAGATGAGGAAGAGAACGGCTACGTACGCAAACTCTTCCTCCGGGAAGAGTTTTTTTGTTGTATTTATAAAAGGAAGGAGGTAATAAACGAACGATAAATTTATTTTATAAGATAATATTCGTAAATGGTATTGAAAAAATGGGTAAAAAGCCGTACATTACCTAATAGGATAAAGAAAAACGTAAAGTTCGGATAGGGAGAGATACATCATGAAGAAGTTATTGCTGGCATTAACGACATTCGCAGTATTGGCAACAGGGTGCTCGACTGGCACAAGCGCACCTGCAGATCAGCCAGGAGGACAAGCAGCAGGACAAGAGGGCGCGGCCAAAAAGCGAATTGCCTTGATTTTGCCCGAGAAAATCGGTGTGAATCCGTTCTTCCAACAAATGGATGAAGGTGCAAAGAAAGCCGCACAAGAGCTGGGCGCAGAAGTGAAAACGATTGAATCTACAGACCATGGAGCGATTGAAGAGAATCTGCGCGTGGCTGTTGCAGAAAATTATGATTTGATCATCACTTCTTCCTTTACATCAGAGGATGCATTGAAAAAAGTAGCAACCGAAAATCCTGACCGTAATTTTGCGATTATTGATACTGTAGTGGATTTGCCAAATGTTCGCAGTGTTACCTTCCGCGAGCAGGAAGCGGCTTACCTGGTGGGAGCAGCAGCAGGTCTGGCAACGAAAACGAACAAAGTGGGTATGATTGTCGCTCTTGATATTCCACAGTTGAAAAAATGGACAGTTGGCTTCGAAGAGGGCTTGAAAGCGACGAATCCAAAAGCAGAGCTGATGGTCAACTATGTAGGTAGCTTCACTGACCCGGCAAAAGCGAAGGAATTGGCGTTGCTCCAAGCTTCCAAAGGCGCTGACTTCATTAACGGTGCAGCAGCAGTAGGCGACCTCGGCGTTTTCGAAGCAGCGAAGGAAAAAGGTTTCTTCACAGCAGGTCAGGACGTTGACCGTACGACGATTGATCCAGAGCATATTGTTCTGTCCCAATTGAAAGGGACTGACGCGGCAGCTTATGAAACCGTGAAGAACTTTGTAGAAGGAACGTTCAAACCAGGTGTTGTTGCGTACGGCTTGAAAGAAAAAGGTGTTGGCGTAACCTATGTCACGCACGAAAGCAAAACGCCTCTGAACGCTTTTATTGGACAAGAAGTGGTGGATAAAGTGAAAGCGATCAACGATGAGATTGTAGCGGGCACTCGCAAAGTACCAGACCAGTTCTAAAAAGGTAGCTCGGTGCTGAAAAGCCAACTTTTTGAACGGTTATTTATAGCTTGTGCACAGTGATGGATGTGACCGACTACGGCTGTGTAGTCGGTCTTCCATTTTCATAAAAGGACGTACAGAAATGAGGGAGTGGGAATGACCGATCGCTTGGAAATGAGGGCCATGACCAAGAAGTACGGAGATTTTACCGCCAACGACAAGGTGTCGTTCTCACTGGCAGCAGGAGAAGTCCACGCGATTGTCGGGGAAAATGGAGCGGGCAAAACAACACTGATGCGGATGCTGTACGGGATGGAGCAACCGACGTCGGGAGAGATCGTGTTAAACGGCAAGCCAGTTGTTTTTCGCGGACCAGAGGACGCGATTCGAAATGGAATCGGGATGGTTCACCAGCACTTTATGCTCTTCGGAGAATTCAGTGTGACTGAAAATATCGTGATCGGATACGAGCCGAATCAAGCGGGTTTTTTCAAAAGAAATGACGCGGAGGACAAGGTGCGGGCGCTTAGTGAGCAGTATCGCATTCCGATTCATCCGCAGGCCAAGGTAGCGAATTGCTCGATTGGGGAACAGCAAAGGGTCGAGATTCTGAAGGTCCTGTATCAGGGAGCGGATATTATCGTGCTAGACGAGCCGACAGCTGTACTTACCCCGCTGGAGGTACGTGATCTGCTGCAAACGATTCGAAACCTGGCGGAGAGCGGCAAGAGCGTCATTTTGATTACACATAAGTTGCAGGAGGTCATGGAGGTAGCGGATCGTATTACGGTACTGCGCGGAGGAAGAGTGACGGGAACGGTATCCCGTACAGAAACCAACGCGGACGATTTAGCCAGACTGATGGTCGGACGTGAATTGCAGGAGCTAGCTGAGCGAGTTCCTCTGGATAAAGGTCCTTTGTTGCAGGTGGAGAATCTCACGGTTCGAGAAAAGCAGACACTGCTCGATCAAGTCAGCTTTACCGTGCACCACGGGGAAATCGTAGGAATTGCAGGTGTTTCCGGGAATGGTCAATCCGAGCTGCTGCAAGCGATCAGTGGCTTGCGAGCGGCACAGGAGGGCACGGTGCGGTTAGGCGGCAAGGACGTGACGAACAAATCAGTAGCTACCATTCGGGATGCCGGCTTGGCGCATATTCCGGAGGATCGCTACCTGTGGGGAACGGCCAAACTCTCAAGCGTCGAGGAAAATGCGTTGATGGGCTATCAGCGAAAGCCTGCTTACAACCGTCGCGGCGTTGTTCTGCGGGAGAAATTCCGCCAAGTCGTAACAGGCTGGGTTGGGCAGTTTGCCATCAAGACAGGCTCCCGACAATTGCAGGAGCTGGCAGGGAATCTGTCAGGTGGAAACTTGCAAAAGCTGATCGTAGCAAGGGAGCTGGGACAGGAAACCCCGTTTTTGATTGCGGCTGAGCCTACGCGAGGGGTGGATATTGGTGCCATGGAGTACATCCATCAGGCGCTGATCGAAAAGCGCAATCAGGGAGACGGGATCTTGCTCGTCTCCTCCGAGTTGTCCGAAATTCTCGCCTTGTCTGACAGGATTTTGGTCATGTATAAAGGGCGAATCGCTGGAGAGCTTTCACGCCTGGAGGCAACCGAAGAAAAAATCAGCGTGATCATGGCGGGAGGAAGCATTCATGGCAGCAATCAAAGAGCTATCTAAGTCATTGGTTCAGCCGTTATTGGCTGTCGTCATCGGTTTGTTGACCGGGGCGCTGGTCATTGCTGCAGTTGGCGAATCGATCTTGGGCACCTACCAGGAAATGTGGAAAGGGGCCTTTGGCAGTTTTTATTTCTTTACGTCTACATTAGCGAGAGCCACGCCTATCATGCTGATTGCCCTAGGTCTTTCCCTCGCATTTCGGGCAGGGGTATTCAACCTGGGGGCGGAAGGGCAAATGGTGCTGGGTGCCGTCAGTGCTGCGTTAGTCGCGATCTACTTGCCAGCACCGGGAATGATCAAAATTGTGGCGGGTATTTTCGCAGGAATGGCAGTTGGTGGGTTCTGGGCGTTGTTGCCAGGCTTTATGGAAGCCCGCTTTCGCATTCCGTTGCTCATCTCTACATTGCTCTTCAACTACATCGCGGTATTGTTTGCGAGCTATCTCGTGACAGAGCCATTCCGGGATCGCTCGGGTTCTGCGGCACTGGCACAGACCGTCATGCTGGAGAAAAGCGCTTGGCTTCCGAAGCTGTTTGCGGGGATGAGCGTGCATGCAGGGTTTTTGTTTGCGATCGTTGCAGCGCTGCTGTTGTTCTGGGTACTTCGGTTTACGCCTTTTGGCTATGAAGTGAAGATGCTGGGTCAAAACTCGCTGTTTGCTCAATACGGAGGAATCAATCGCATTCGGGTGATGCTGACCGGGATATTTGCCAGTGGTGGACTGGCTGGCTTGGCGGGAACCGTTGAGGTAATGGGGGCGCACTATCGTTTTGTTGACGGTGCCCTGACTGTACCAGGGTTCGCCTGGACGGGCCTGATGGCAGCTCTTCTTGCGAACTCACACCCGCTTGGCATCATTGTGACTTCGATCCTGCTTGCTGCTTTTCAGACCGGAGCCATGGGAGTAGAGCGCAATACGGATGTGCCGCTGGAGCTGGCAAGTGTTATACAAGCCGTATTGATTTTGTTCATCTCCGCCAAGTTCAGCTACGACTGGTGGAAAAGGCGGAAGGCAAAAGGAGGGGAATCGCATGGAGCTCTTTGATTGGTCCCTCCTCAGTTCTACCATTCGGATGGTCATGCCGATCTTGTTGGCAGCTTTGGGTGGAGCGCTCTGCGCACGTGTCGGAATTTTTAATGTTGGCTTGGAGGGATTGGTACTGGTCGGTGCCTTTTCCGCGATTGTCGGCAATCATTTTACCGGGAATCTCTTTCTGGCCGTTTTGATTGCAGCGCTGGTCAGCGTTGTCTTTTCGCTCTTATTCGCGTACATGACGATCAAGCTTCGGGCGAATGAAATCGTCGTCGGTGTGGCGATTAACTTTCTCGCGCTCGGGTTGACCACATTTGCACTACGGGCGATCTTCGGTGTCAAAGGAGCGTTTTACGATAAGGATATGGCTGGCTTGCCAACTGTCGAGATTCCTTTCATTCACGATATTCCGGTCATCGGAGGCATTGTCTCAGGTCATTCGCCGCTCGTGTATTTTGCCTTTTTGGCTGCGATTTTGTTATATGTGTTCTTTTATCGGACGGTTACGGGCTTCCGCGTCCTCGCAGTTGGTCTGAATCCCGTTGCGGCACGCAGTCTCGGTCTGAAAGTGACGGGACTTCAGGTGCTGGCGATTGTGATGAGTGGCGCATTGTGCGGGATTGCAGGGGCACAGCTTTCACTGGGGCAAGTCACGATGTTTACAGAAGGTATGACGGCTGGCCGGGGCTTTATCGCATTGGTAGCGATGATGATGGGGCAGTCGCATCCGCTCGGTATTTTGGCTTCGAGCTTTTTGTTCGGGTTGATGGATGCCCTTAGTATTCGTTTGCAGGGCTTTTCACTTCCGACGCAATTCACGGCCATGCTGCCATATGTGCTGACGATTGCGGCAATGTTCTTCTTGAAGAACAAGAGTCAGATCGGCAGCGACAATCAGCAGAGCACCCGTTAAACACAGGCCATATAGACAGCGGAGACAGGGGGAAATGCGATATGAACAAGGCAGATCGGATCAAAAAAATGAAAGTACCCGCCCCAGTGGGACCGGGACTCGCCAGACGACTTCCGCCAGGACAAATCCTGACAGAGCGTTTTCCCATTTTGCATGAGGGAGACGTGCCGGTGTATGACATGAACGAATGGACACTGCGCGTTTTCGGTGAGGTAGACCGGGAAGTGACGCTCACCTACGAAGAGATCATGGCGATGCCACAGGTGACAGTGACGAGCGACATTCACTGCGTGACGCGCTGGTCCCGTTTTGACAATGCGTTTACAGGCGTGCGTTTTCGTGATTTTTTGCAAGCAATTGGTGTGACTCCGCGAGCGAACTTCGTCATGCTGCACGGTGATCACGACTATACCGCCAATGTGCCGCTCGCTGATCTGGAGCGTGATGATGTGCTGCTGGCTCACTCCTTTGATGGAGAGCGACTGACGGACAAGCACGGCTGGCCGCTTCGCCTGGTTGTTCCTCATTTGTATTTCTGGAAAAGCGTGAAGTGGATCAGAGGAATTGAATTTATGACGGAAAACAAGCCCGGCTTCTGGGAGCAAAATGGATTTCACTTGATCGCAGACCCGTTTCGTGAAGAGCGGTTCTCCGGTGAAGCGTTGCCGATACCAGAGGATGAGTGGGAGAAAAAGGAGTTCGATTGAGATGTTGACGAATCTAAAGGTAGATCCAGAACAACTGCCAAAGCGCGTCATCGTGTGCGGTGATCCAAAACGTGCAGCCTTGATTGCTTCGAAACTCGACGATCAGCGTCAAATCGGGGAAAACCGCGAGTATCACAGCTATGCGGGTACTTGGAAAGGCGTCGAGGTAGCGGTAGTGAGCCATGGGGTAGGCGCACCGGGAGCAGCCGTATGCTTCGAGGAGCTGGCGAAGGGCGGCGTTCAGGTCATCATTCGTGTAGGAACTGCCGGGTCATACCAAAAGGAAATCGAGACAGGCAGCCTCGTCATCAGCTCCGCAGCGGTTCGCCAAGACGGCTTGACCAGTCAGTTGGTTCCGGCGGGATTCCCGGCTGTTGCCAATCGCCATGTCGTGGACGCGCTTGTACAAGCAGCTGGAGCAAACGCATCAGACTTGAAGGTATTCGAAGGAATCACGCTGACACTCGATGTCTTTTACAGTGGAGTGTTGGAATTCCCGCACAAGCTGTACCAAAAAGCAGGCGTTTTGGCAGTCGAGATGGAAAACACCGCCCTGTTCGTGATTGCGGCGCTTCGCGGTATGAAGGCAGGCTCTATTTTGGCAATCGACGGGTATGCAGATGCAGACTTGCTCGAATCGTATAACCCGCACACGGATGTGATGGCAAAAGCCATTGAAGCGGAAGCGTTGATCGCATTGGATGCAGTCATTACCGTTTCCCAGTAACAATAGGTAAGCCCAGGACTTTTTAAAGGTCCTGGGCTTTTTGGTAGTTTTAAAAGGTATCGCTGAGTCAATAAAGCTGGTGAGAAGAAAAAGCACAGAGCTCGTAGACCTTGACAACTCCTACCCAGTCGGAACTTCAAAAAGGGGACCCGCTTGTCGAACACTTCTTCCTCGAGAAACTTCCGCCCGTAGGGTGGCTTTGGCTCGACGGTCCCCTTTTTGAAATGGAGACGAACAGTCAATCACCCTTGCGGTCGTGTCAGAGTCGAAGAGACCTGTGCTTTTTCTTCTCCTCCACAATGTTGACCCAAGCAATTATTCCTCGTTAAACCGATCCAGCATAGAAATCGTATCAATCAAGTGATTGTTAAAAATTTGTCTGGCCACACTCAACAATTCAATAATCATCGGATCACGCAGCGAGTACGTGACTTTGTTTCCGTCCTTCGTTCCGTACACGATATTGTTGTTTCGCAAAATGGCGAGCTGTTGGGAAACAGCGGAGCCTTCACTCCCGATGAGTGTCTGAAGCTCGTTTACATTCTTATCCCCTTCCGCCAGCAGCTCCAGAATCCGAATACGCAGGGGATGTCCCAACGCCTTGAAAAAATTCGCTTTAAATTGCTGTAGTTCCAAATTCAATGATAGGTTCCTCCGATCGTAACATCATGTGGAAGTGTCAGTAGGAGCGGACAGGCGCGCGCATTCGCGGAAGGCAAAATGCTTGCATCCCAGGCACTTCCCGGTATCCAGTAGACTGAGGGCATACGCTATCGCCTCTCCAGTATGAGTAAAAAAGTGAGATTCGCCTACGAGGCCATATAGCCCCGTACGCTGCAAGATTTTCTTGGGGCCAGATTGGATTCCTGAAATAAGGACCGTTGTCCCTTGGTCCATACATTGTTTCACAATCCGGGACAAATTCGCTTCCCCGGTCATGTCCATCAGGGGGACTTTTCCCATCCGAAGCAGCAATACCTTTGGTTGTCGCTGAAGGGTTTGCATGAGGGAGCTTTCAAACAAGTCGGCATCCCCGAAAAACAATGGACCCTCAATCGTGTAGATGCTGATTTGCGGGCAATCGTGCCCCTCGGTAACCATATGCGGCATGACCTTGTCGTTTTTGGAAGAGGGATCAGGCAGCACCTGAGCTACCCGTAAGCTATCGCGCGTTCGTTTGACAAATAACAGAATAGACAGCACCAATCCCACTTCAATGGCGACGGTTAAATTGGTGAAAACGGTCAAAAGGAAGGTGAGCACCAGCACAAGAGAATCGCTCGTCTTCGCTTTTAGCATGTGGGCAAATTCCTTGCGCTCACTCATATTCCAGGCAACCAGCATCAAGATCGGCGCCATACTCGCCAACGGAATATGCGAGGCGTAAGGGGCGAACAGCACGAGGATGAGCAGAACAACCAGACCATGAATGATGCCAGACATGGGGGAGGTTGCCCCGGTTCGAATGTTAGTGGCTGTTCTCGCAATCGCGCCAGTAGCCGGAATTCCCCCAAATAACGGAGTCACGATGTTGGCGATTCCTTGGCCGATTAATTCCCGGTTGCTGTTGTGGCGACTGCGTGTCATTCCATCGGCGACAACAGCTGACAATAAAGACTCTATCGCTCCTAGTATAGCAATGATCAGGGCTGGACTCAGTAACTTTTGGACACGGTCCCATGTGATTTCAGGAAAATGAAAGCCGGGTAATGTACTCGGTATCTCTCCAAAGGTAGAGCCAATCGTCGCTACCTTTCCTTCCAAAAAGAGGACGGAAACGACACTAGAGACTACGAGTCCAACGAGAGAGGCCGGTATGTTACGGAAGAATCGGGGAGTCACCAAAATAAGGGCGAGACTCAAAATCGCAATGGCTACGCTGTATAGATTAATCGTGCTCAGATGAAGGACGATTTCCCACATGTTGGACAAAAAATCCTCATGTCTTTGCAACTGCTCCAGACCGAGAAAGTTGGCAATTTGACCGGAAAAGATAATAACGGCAATCCCCGAAGTGAATCCAATGATGACGGGGCGCGGAATGAATTTGATCAACCCACCCAGCCGTAGAATCCCCATGAGAACAAGGAGAATCCCAGCCATGAATCCAGCGAGGAGCAAGTCTGCATAACCGTATTGCATGACGATTGCAAATAATATCGGGATAAAAGCGCCAGTAGGTCCACCGATTTGATAGCGGGAACCGCCAAAGAGAGAAATCAATATGCCGGCGATAATGGTCGTGTAAATCCCATATTCAGGCTTTACTCCGGAGGCGATAGCAAATGCCATCCCCAATGGTATCGCGATAATGCCGACGATTAACCCTGATACACAGTCTTTTCGAAAGGAAACGAGATCGTAGCCTTCGAATCTTGGTGCCCACTTCATGATTGCAACCCTTCTTTTCGTATTTTCGAATATTTGATTATTTGAATATAGATGGATCATACATCCGCTCTTCCGTTCCGTCAATTCCATCCTTACATGAACTTTTCCGTTTATTAACATTCGCTTCAAGATTCCTTAACGCTCGTACAGTACTATTCAAAGTAACAAGTGAACACATCCCTTCGGTTGGAGCCATGGAGAAACCCCCGACAGCCTTTCCAAGCACTTTCATCGAGAGTTCTTTGGCATTGTCATGTCGCAGGGTTTTTTGTATTGGGCATAAGGAGGCTTAAAGCGAGTGAACCAGGAACAATTTCATGCAAGACTGGCACAGTACAAGCTGATCGCTTCCGTAAAAGAAGCGAAGCACCTGGAAAAAGCGGCAGAGGCAAATTTGAGTGCTGCGGTACTCTCGATTGGCAACATTGGTGTGATCAAAGGCTACGTGGATTATTTCAAGTCGAAAAATATCCCTGTATTTCTTCATTTGGAGCGGATTGGCGGAATCAGTCATGACCGGGAAGGCATCGCATTTCTGGCGCATTACGTCAAGCCAGACGGGATCGTCACTACGCGCAACACACTGGTCAAGCTGGCGAAAAAGCAAGGCCTGCTGACGATTCAGCGTTTGTTTTTGGTCGATAGCGACTCGATTAAATCAGGCCTAACCTCCTTGCAGGAAACACAGCCTGACGCTGTTGAGCTGATGCCTGGTTTGCTGCCGGAGTTTATCGAAGAATTCAGAAGTGTTATCGATACCCCGATCATTTCTGGCGGGCTGATTCGCAAGCGGGAACAGATGGAGGAAGTATTAAAGCATGGAGCGACAGCTGTTTCAGTCGGAAGTCCCCTGCTGTGGAAGGAGTGTAAGAACCTTGATTCAAGCGTTGTTATTTGATTTGGACGGGACCTTGCTGGACAGTCGGGATGCGGTCGTGGATGCCGTTGCTTTTACGGCTGAGCAGTACGCACCGGGACATTTTAGCAGGGAAGAGCTGCTCGCGCGTTTTGGCGAATCATTTGATGATTTTTTGGCGGCAGTTGCTACAGCAGCAGGTGTCCCTGACAAAAAGGAAGTGCTGCAGAGATACTTCGCTTATGTACGGGAGCATCACGAAGAACACGTCAAACTGTTTCCGTTTGTTCGCGAAGGGTTGGAAAAGCTGAAGGCGGCGGGCTTTACGATGGCGATCGTCACGAACAAGCAACGGGAGTTTACATTGGCAGGTCTGGAGATGGCGGGGATTGAGCATCTGTTTGAGGCAATCGTCACTGTCGATGATGTATCACGAGGCAAGCCGTCGGCTGAGCCTGTACAAAAAGCGTTGGGAGCGCTAGGCAAAAGTCCCGAGCAAGCCATGATGATTGGTGACAGTCGCTATGATGTATTGGCTGCGGGAGG
>NZ_AKIX01000029.1:0-61415 GCF_000282075.1 Brevibacillus sp. BC25 | reverse complement strand
CCCCCGCCTCATTGCGCACGATACGCCCATAACCTGTTGCATCAGGTAATACGGCGGTTAATACAGTTGCAGCCGCTTGCTGCTCCTCGTGATAGGTCAGCAAGGCTGACAACGTAGTCGCTGACAAGAGGGGAACGTCTCCATATAAAAGAAACGTAGTTCCTTCTTTATCTTGTAAAAACGGCGCTGCCTGCGAAACGGCATGTGCCGTCCCCAACTGTTTTTCTTGCAGTGCATAAGTGACGTCATCGCCTAGTTTGGCGCGGACAGCGTCAGCACCATGACCTACGACGACAACGATATCCTGAACCTGCATGGACGCCATCGTATCGACTACATGCTGAACCATAGGCTTTCCGCACACAGGGTGCAGGACTTTGTACAGCTTCGATTTCATCCGTGTACCCTGACCAGCAGCCAGAACCACGGCATGGATCTTAGACATGTCAACCCTCCATCGTAGAAGTTCCACAATGACTATATCCTAATTCATATGTGAATTTCAAGACAATCGATACAGGATTATCCCCGATTCCTTGCATTGCCAGTTGTTAGACACAAGGCAGACAACATTTAATTTTCTGACAGAAATGTGATATATTGTTGGGCGAAAGGGGTTATTTGAAGGAGGTAGGATTAGATGAGCGCAGAGATATACTTGCTGACTGGGTATTTAGGAAGCGGAAAAACCACCCTTTTGCAAAAATGGCTGACTCATTTGCGCATCACAGACCAGAAAGTAGTCGTCTTGATGAATGAAATGGGGGAGGAAGATATTGACGGGGAACAATTGCAAGGCTTCGGCTTTCCTGTCAAAAAAATGCTCGATGGCTGCATATGCTGCTCCATCAAGGGCGAGCTGACGGAGGGCTTGAAAGATATTATGAACGCCATTGCGCCAGACCGAATCCTCATCGAGACTACTGGCGTAGCCGATCCACTTGATGTCATCGATACGATTACCCATCCAGAGCTGTATGATCGACTGGAGTTAAAGGGGACCATTAGTGTTGTCGACGCCTCTCGCTTTCTGGACCTCAACTCACGATTCTCCTCGACTTCCACTCTGGTCAAAACGATTCGAAACCAAGTGCGTTACGCAGACCTGCTTCTTTTGAACAAAACCGATTTGACCAGCCCTGATGTCATAGAGCGGGTCCGTCAAAAGCTCAGTGAAATCAATCCGACTGCACCCATACACGCTACTGTTCAGGCAGAAATAGAAGTCTCCAGGCTTTTGTCTGTCAAACGCACCATTCATGAGCAACCGCTCGACAACGAGACAAACCGCCCCATTGTCGTACAGAAAAGCATCGGCCGAATGTCAACGATGGACAGGCTCAAGCAATCCCTTGGCCTAAAAACAAGCCAACCCTCTCTCTACAATAGTATCGAAACGTTTTCCTATGTATTCACCGGACCCGTAGACGCAAAAAAATTCGAGGACTTTCTATACGATCTCCCCAAAAACGTCTATCGGGCAAAAGGCTACGTACAGTTCCACGGAAAGCCCGAGCTGATCTCGTTTCAACATACCGATAATCAGGTGCTCCTGTTCCCTTTTGAAAATTTCGGACCGAAAATGGTAGCTGTCTTCATCGGGGAAGGAATGGACCGAGAAATTATTTTGAACGATCTAAAAAAATGTTATGGTTAACGGACGCCGAAGCACCCTGCCGCAAGTGACAGGGTGCTTTGAGTATAAGGACTTTTTAAGCACCAGCTTCGATAGTGCTTTCTTCCTCTTGACCTACGCGGTCGTATTCTGTGAGAACTGCTGCCTGAATCTTTTCACGGGTAGTTGAAGAAATCGGATGTGCAATATCACGGAATTCTCCATCTGGTGTACGCTTGCTCGGCATAGCTACAAACATACCATTATTTCCGTCAATGACACGGATATCATGAACCACAAATTCATGGTCAATTGTAATGGATGCAATCGCTTTCATCCTACCATCCGTATTCACTCGGCGAAGTCTTACGTCTGTTACTTCCATCTAGTTCACTCCCTTTATCTATGTAACGCGTTTAGGATTATTTCCACCCGCTGGGTAAATATTCCTGCTTATCATTATGCAATATTTGAAAAAATATATAAATATGTTTATATGTAATTTTTTGGAAAAGTTTTCTGCAAGTACAAAAAACAGCCCAATGCGCGTGGCATCAGGCTGTTTTCCATTTTTTTCTATTCGATATAAGCTACGATTTCGATTTCGACTTTTACATCACGCGGCAGACGTGCCACTTCTACAGTGGAACGAGCTGGCTTGTGATCGCCAAAATATTGGCCGTACACTTCGTTCAGTTGACCAAAATCATTCATGTCCTTGATGAATACAGTCGCTTTCACTACATTCGTCAGGTTGCCACCGGCTTCTGCCAGTACCGCTTGAATGTTGGAAAAAACCTGATGGGTTTGCTCCACGACGTCACCTTCTACCAAAGTGCCGTCTGCACGCAGCGGAATTTGACCCGATGCAAAAAGAAATGGACCTACCTTTGCAGCTTGGCTGTAAGGACCAATAGCGGCAGGAGCCTTGTCAGTTGAAACAAAAGAGATTGCCATACTTATCTACTCCCCTCTATTTTCAAAAAAACTGCCCAGCTCTATTTCGATTTGCTTGCCCTTGAAGTCTACATCCTGCAGTTTTGCAAGCGATACATATTCATCTACCAGACGCTCAGAAACATCCGCTGTCGTTTCTACCAGTACGCCGCATCCTACTACGGTTGCACGGAATTCCTGCAACAGATCAATCATGCCCCGCAATGTCCCGCCAGCCTTCATAAAGTCGTCCACAATGAGGACGCGAGACTGCTCGGCCAAACCACGGCGAGCGAGTGACATGGTTTGAATTCGTTTACTGGAACCCGATACGTAGTTAATGCTCACTACTGAACCTTCCGTCACCTTGTTGTCACGGCGCACAATCACAACAGGCACATTCAAAAACATAGCCGTCGCATACGCAAGTGGAATCCCCTTTGTTTCCACCGTCATGACGACATCCACATTTTTATCCGCATAAGCGGTTGCAAAGAGCTTTCCGATCTTCGCCATCGTTTGTGGATTTCCGAGAATGTCGGACATGTACAAGTATCCACCTGGCAAAAGTCTCTCTGGATTAGCGAGTTGACCGATCAGTTCGCGCATGAAGTGAAGGGCCTCTTCCGTTTTGACCTGTGGAATATACTTCACTCCGCCTGCCGCTCCCGCCACCGTTTTCAACAAGCCTACCCCTTGGACTTCAAAAGCCTCTTTGATGATAGACAAGTCTTCACTGATGGATGATTTCGCTGCGCCGTATTGTTCCGCGAACAGAGTGAGAGGAGTCAGCGTATGGGGATGGGCGAGCAAGTGCTGCGTCATGTCAACCAGACGCGCACTTCTGCGCAATTTCTTCATGGCTCTTCCTCCAAAACCGAATATTATGCTGTTAATGTATCATTTCCATACGGGTTTATGCAAGTATTTCCCCATCTTGAGCGCCTAACATTCGGACAACAAACACATCTTTGACAAAACCTCGCAACGCGTTGTAAATCCGATGTACTTTCGCTTCCTTTTGCACAAGAGCAAACACAGTAGGGCCGCTGCCAGACATCAGGACACCATCTGCCCCCGAAGCGATCATGAGATCCTTGATCTGTTTTACTTGTGGATGGAGCGAGAGCGTGACGTTCTCCAACACATTCCCAAGAGATTGGCACATGAGTGAAAAGTCTTGCGTCGCAATGGCTTGCAGCATTTGTTTGGTATCGGGATGATTATCGATCTGGGCCACACGCAGGTTTCCGTATACATCCGGAGTAGATACTCCGATAGGCGGCTTGGCTAGAATGACCCAGCACGGTGCAGGCGCTCCCAGATGCGCAATCTGTTCACCACGCCCCGTCGCCAGCGCTGTTCCTCCATAAACGCAAAATGGCACATCAGAGCCAATTTCCGCGCCGATTTTAGCTAGCTCATCTCTGGTCAGCCCGAGATTCCACAATTGGTTCAAGCCGCGCAATGTTGCAGCTGCATCACTGCTGCCACCGGCCAGTCCAGCCGCAACAGGAATTTGCTTGTCGATATACAAGTGTACGCCCTGGCGTACTTGAAATTTTTCTTTCATGAGCTTTGCCGCTTTATATGCGTGGTTACGGATATCATCCGGTACGAAGCTGGCAGAACAGTCCAGCGTTATCTCACCATCTTCGCGTAGAGTCATGTCCACACGATCTGCCAAGTCTACGGTTGTCATCACCATTTCTACTTCGTGATAACCGTCCGGCCGTTTGGCAAGCACGTCGAGAGTCAAATTTATTTTGGCCGGAGCTTTGACCGAGATACGCACGTAATTCACCTCTGCCTACTTTCTAAATTTCCTAGTTTCTTATTGTAGCATAGGCAAACTCTCCCATGCCACTTGATCAATTAAAAAGAATAGGATCGAGATCATTATGGGTATTTCGAAAATTCAGCCCTCTTTATAGAAAAAAAGCCGGGATGCCCCGGCCTTGTCAACGAGTGTTTATATGGTGAGAAACGTCCCGTACGGTCAAACCAAATGCTACAATCGCTTAGCGGCTAATGCTTCCTCAGCAAGCTGAACTGCGCGCTTGACCATGTTACCCGCGTCCCGTGTCGTGATGCCTCCCCAACCCTCGGCTTTTACCGTATCGTAAAACCCAAGCTCTTTGGCCAGCTCCATCTTAAACTGCTCTGACATCATTCCTCGTTTGCGACCCATAGCACCCTCCTTCTCGTTGACAGGCTTAGTGTGCACCATGCCGCTCTTTTTATTGCCTCAACCAAATGTTCAGAGCTTTTCGATATAAAAAACAAAACAGTAGAACCCAAAAGGGCTCTACTGTTGTACAAATGTGATGCGGATGTGCTCGTTTTCGCGGCACACCGTCAATTCTACTGTTTCCGTCAAGATGTCAGCATAGCTGTAAGATACCCGCTCAAAGAGTTGGTCGTCATCCAGCTTTACCACAAACACAGATGGGTAAGTTTCTTCGAGGATGCCACTACGTTCAACGGTTTTGCGGCGACCGCCATTAGCCTTCAGCAGGATGCGCTCACCAATGTGTCCGTCTAAACTACGTTTAATGTCAAGTAACGCGTTTCTTGCCATTGTTTCATCCACCTCGCTTACATCTAGTATAACAGCTCCCTTATATTTTGTCAAAGAAATAAAAAATTATAGCAACCCTGCGGATATTTTGTCAACGGGGTTTTTTTCATAAAAAACGTAGATATTTGTCAAAAGATATGCATAAAGGGCATAAATACGCAAAAACCCCCATTCTTGGGTGATCTCGCCCAAAAATAAGAGGGTTGTCTACACGATTTACGTAATCAGTCCGCGGCGCATACCTTCGTTCGCTAGGCGGGCAAATTCGTCCAAACTGAGTGTTTCACCACGCCGGGTTGGATCGATCCCGATGTCAGTGAGCATCTGTATTACTTCATCCTTTTGGGTTTTAGGAAACAGTCCGTTCATTAGGTTGTTCAACAACGTCTTACGGCGCTGTGCAAACGAGCTGCGTACCACCCGGAAAAACACATCCTGGTCGTCTACATCCACTGGCGGACGATCTCTTACCTTTAAGCGAATCACTGCCGAGTCGACATTCGGACGCGGAATGAACACACTTGCAGGCACAATCATCGCTACTTCTGTGTCTGCGTAGAATTGAGCTGCGACTGAAAGAGAGCCATAGTCTTTCGTTCCTGGTTTGGCTGCAATTCTCTCTGCCACTTCCTTTTGAATCATGACCACGATGTTTTCGAGAGGCAATCTCTCTTCCAGCAGCTTCATCAGGATCGGTGTCGTCACATAGTAAGGCAGATTCGCCACTACGCTCAGCTTTTCCACTCCTGTCATCTTTTCTTCTATTAACTTCTTCAGATCCAGCTCCAGTACGTCCCCATGTACGACTTCAATATTTTCATAGGGTGACAGCGTGTCCTGCAAAATAGGTAAAAGACGCTGGTCGATTTCGATCGCCATCACTTTTTTGGCTGCTCGTCCCAATTGCTCCGTCAGCGCACCGATACCGGGCCCAATTTCAATCGCTCCCTTTTCCTTTGTAAGGTCTGCCTCTGAAACAATGTTATGTAAAATATTGGTGTCTATCAGGAAGTTCTGGCCCAAACTCTTCTTAAAAGAAAAGCCGTACTTCTCCAATATTTCTTTTGTGCGCGTAGGTGTGGCAATATCCTTGCCCGCTATTTGGGTCATGGCTTACTCCCTCTCTTTGTTGATGGCCGTAATGGCCGCTTCGAATTCTGCTCGACTAATTTGGAAGGCATTGAGCCGCTGCAGCATTTGCTTGGCGTTGGCGTATCCGATCCCCAATGCTTCTCCCAGCTTAATTCTGCGTTCTTTGGCATCTACTCCGGACGTCAGGCCATTTGCCAACAGATCGTCAGAGGTAATCTCTCCAGCCGTTTCCGCCATTTCGGTACGTACTTCTGAGAGCGCACGAATAATCACATCAGGTGTCGCATTCTCGACGCCAATGTCGCCCTTTTTGGTCCCGTCCTCTTGGGTAATAAATGCATGCTTGCAGCCTGGAACTGACTTGCTGATAATTTTTCGGATGCGCTCCCCTTGATAATCGGGGTCTGTAAAAATAATAACACCGCGTTTTTGTTGCGCCAGCCTGATTTTTTCAATCGTTCTTTTATGAATGGCAGAACCGCCAGTTTCAATCGTATCGGCATTAACCGCACGCTTGATTGTTGCGGTATCGTCTCGACCTTCCACCACGATGACTTCCTTGATCTTCATCATGTGCTCCCACTTTCGTACAAACTCGGTACGGTACTAGTGTTCCAAAAAAACCGTACCTCAAGCCAAAAATACATGAAACATTTGGTAAAAAAGGATCGTCTAACTAACAAACAGCTTATCACAATAACCTTGGAGGAAACAGAAGAACAGGAGCAATCGCTCCTGTCCTAAGGCTTCTGTGGTCCAATGATATATACAGTTTTGTTTCGCTTGCGACCGAATTTCCTCGCCTCGGACTCCGTGCCTACGAATACGTCGATTTTGCCACCTTTCATGGCACCACCCGTATCTTCAGCTCGACGATACCCAATACCTTCAATGTACACCCACCATCCATACGGAATGACTTTAGGATCTACAGCGATGGTGTGACCTGTCTTGGCTTTTACCCCTGTCGATGTGCGTCCATATCCCGGAGAGCTTGGGTGTTTGCCACCTCCCGAAGGAGTATAAGCAGTCAGGGTAACCCCGTTCAGTACTTTTTTCGGCCTAAACACTTTTCCACCACGCGAGACCGGACCCGCTGCAGAAGCAACCAGGACCCGATCTGGTTGACCCTTTTTCTGCAACATTGGGATTGCGGTACCCATGGCTACGATATTATCTTTCTTCGGTACAAGTACATCTCTTTTGACCAGATCACGGGAGACTTCTTTTCCATCTTCCATGACTAGCTTATAGTGTGCAATTGCCTTACCTTCTTGCCCGCTCTGTAATACGCGGGTCTTACCTTTTTCCAGCGCTGGATCATTTTTGCGTATTTCTTGAAAGGTGACTCGCTCATCGACTTTTACCATTTTCTCAACAACCCGCTTTACGCTGATCGAGGAGTCCTTGGTAAGTGTAGCGGTCAATGCCGGTTCTACCCGGTCCTTCTCACCTAGCACGATGCCGCCGTCCTTCAACGCACCAGCAACATCACGACTAAGTGTCTCTATCGTTTTTTTCTGCCCGTCAACCTGGATTGGTATGGACCAGGTCGTATATAAAGTAATGAGTGCTCCGTCTGATAGCTTCGTCTCAGGTGTCGGTTGAAGGGAATCCTTTTCCGTTACCGTAATGTTTCGCTCGGTTAAGAACTGCTCAACGGTCTTGGCTTTTGTAGCGACCGTCTTGCTTTCTCCGTCCAACGAAAAAGTGACCTGTTTTGGCTGAGTAGCCTGGGCAGAGAAATAGCCAATCATGGGAACGAGCACAAGAGCAAGGCAGCCAAACATGACTAGCCCACGATTCTTATACCTTTCCCATATCGCGCGTAACTCCATTTCCCACACTCCTTTTCCTAGAAAAGCACAAGGCTCTTCTTGTCTAGCCAGGTAAGGGTCGATGTAATTGCACTAATATTCTGGAAGTGGCCGGTACTTCACAAGGTCGGCTTTGATTGTATTTCACTTTCCCGGCTTTGTCAAATTTACCCTCCCTTTTGGCTGAAGCGATAATGGTACCAGACTAGCAAAATAGGCATGGCGAATGGTAGCAGAAACCTGTCGAGAAGCCATGTCGGATGGACAATAATCGTTCGACACATTGTTCATCGTATGCGTCGACAAAATGGAGTAGAACCCGGTTACCTGACACAAAAAAAACGGGAAATCACGTGATCAATCGTGATTTCCCGTTTTTATTAACCGTTCATGCGAAAAAGACGTCTGGCGTTGTCTGCGGTAATTTGTGCCATTTCCTCATAAGACAAACCATGAATGTTCGCCATTTCCTCACAGACGTAACGCACATATCCACTCTCATTTCGCTTTCCGCGGAAAGGATGCGGAGTGAGATATGGGCAATCTGTCTCTATCAACAACTTGTCAAGAGGTACCTTCGCTGCTACTTCTTTTGGCTGCTTGGCATTTTTGAATGTTAGCGGACCACCGAACGAAATATAAAAATTCATATCGAGTGCCTGCTTCGCTGTTTCCCAGCTGCCAGAGAAGCAGTGCATGATACCGCCAACATCTGCTGCCTTCTCTTCCTTCAGGATCGTCAAAACGTCTTGGTGCGCATCGCGATTGTGGATGATGATCGGCATGTCGAGCTTGCGAGCCAGACGAATCTGCTTGCGGAATACCTCTGCCTGCACATCACGTGGCGACGTATCCCAGTAGTAGTCCAAGCCCATTTCGCCCAAACCCACTACTTTCGGATCACGACTGAGTTCCTCGATCCATTCTAGGTGTTCGTCTGTCATGTCCTTGGCGTCTTGTGGATGCCAGCCGATGACGGCGTAAATAAAGTCATACGCATGAGCCAAATCCATGCAGGTTGGAATTGTTTCAGCGTTGAATCCGATGTTCACAATCGTACTGACGCCATTTTCTTGCGCACGAGAAATGACCTCTGCACGATCCTCATCGAATTCCTTCGCATTTAGATGAGCATGGGTTTCAAATAACAAGATGGGTCCTTCCTTTCCTTGCCCTCGTTACTTCACGATTGCTCCGTTTGGCATACTTGGGTCAACAGTCGCAAGTGTCAACTGATCTCCTGCCGATGCTGCCAAGATCATCCCTTGAGACAGCTCACCGCGAAGCTTCACTGGCTTCAGGTTGGCTACGAGGATCACTTTTTTGCCGACCATATCTTCTGGGGAGTAGTATTTCGCGATACCAGAAACAACCTGGCGCTTCTCGTAGCCGAGATCCAATTGCAGAACCAACAGTTTGTCAGCATTTGGATGCTTGGCACATTCCACTACCTGTGCGACACGCAGCTCTACTTTTCCAAAATCGTCGATGCTGATTTCTTCTTTTGCATCAGCTGGTTTGTCCGTTGCTGCTTCTGTTTGGTTGGTGTTTGTTTCACTCACAGGTGCTTCCCCTTTCAAAGCTGCTTGCTTTTTCTTGTTTTCCTCCGCTTGGCGACGTGCCTCTGCTGTCGATTCGTCGATGAAAGCCAGTTCCGCTTGAACATCCAGACGAGGGAAGAGCAGTTCCTTGCGGCTAACGGTACTTCCAGCAGGCAATCCACCCCATACACTTGCAGATTCCCAGTTGGTTGCTTCTTCATTGCCCAAAATACCCAGTTGGTCCCAAATTTTCGCTGGTGCTTTCGTCATGAACGGTTGGATCAGCACGGAGCTAATGCGGATGCTTTCCACCAAATTGTACATAACGGTTGCCAGACGACCTTTGGTTTCTTCGGATTTTGCCAAATTCCAAGGCATGGTCTCGTCGATGTATTTGTTTGTACGTCCCACCAGTTCCCAGATGTGAGCCAGTGCATTGGAGAAGCGCATTTCTTCAATGTGCTCTTCCACCAGCGCCTTCGTTTTCATCGCGAGGCCGATCAAGCTATCATCCGGCTCTCCTGCATCCTGTGGAGCTGGAACGATACCATCGAAATATTTCTCAATCATCGTAGCGGTACGGCTCAGCAAGTTTCCGATGTCATTAGCCAAGTCATAGTTCAGGCGTTGTACGAACGATTCTGGCGTGAAGATGCCATCCTGACCGAAGTTGATTTCACGAAGCAGGAAGTAGCGAACGCCGTCAGAACCGTAACGGTCGATCAAAACCTTCGGGTCAATGACATTGCCCTTGGATTTTGACATTTTTCCATCCGGCATCAGAAGCCAGCCATGACCAAAAATTTGTTTTGGCAACGGGATATCCAGTGCCATCAACAGGATTGGCCAGTAGATCGTATGGAAGCGCAAAATGTCTTTTCCAACCATATGAACATTGGCAGGCCAGAAGTTACGGTATTTGCTGTCGTCCTCGGACAAATAGCCGAGAGCAGAAATATAGTTCGTCAATGCATCAATCCATACGTAAATAACATGCTCTGGATCGGTTGGCACCTTGATTCCCCAGTCAAATGTACTGCGGGATACGGACAAGTCCTGGAGGCCTGGTTTCAGAAAGTTATTGATCATTTCGTTGCGGCGGCTCTCCGGTTGAATAAATTCAGGGTTTGCTTCAATGTGTGCAAGCAGTCTGTCCTGATACTTGGACATGCGGAAGAAGTAGTTTTTCTCCTTCACTTTTTTCACTTCGCGTCCACAGTCTGGGCAAATATATCCATTATCGGTTTTACATTGAGTCTCTGTCCAAAATGCCTCGTCAGGTACACAGTAGAAGCCCTCGTACTCACCCAAATAAATATCACCTTGGTCAAGCAGGCGCTGGAACACTTTTTGTACAACTTCTTTATGACGAGGCTCTGTGGTACGGATGAAATCGTCATAAGAGATGTCTAGCTTTTCCCACAAGTCCTTTACCCAATCGACAATCGGGTCGATGAATTCGAGCGGTTGTTTGCCATCTTCGGCTGCACGCTCTTGGAGCTTTTGACCATGTTCATCTGTCCCTGTCAGGTAATACACATCATAGCCGCGCAAACGCTTATAACGTGCCATAGCATCACACGCGATTGTGGTGTAGGCGTTACCGATGTGGAGTTTGTTACTTGGATAGTAGATCGGTGTTGTAATGTAATAAGTAGGTTTCATTGCAACTATTCCCCTCCTGTTTACGTTAATGAAAATAAGGAAAAGCCCACCCCAAAAAAATTGGGGCGAGCTCTATCTCGCGGTACCACCCAAACACTCCGCCCCCTCACGGAAAACGGACTTGGTGAGTCAAACATGACTCTACCCGTAACGTGGGCATACGTCACAAACTACTAGGTACGGTCTATGCCGTCACTGTTCATCTGCAAGACTCAGGGTCCATGTTCAGCTTGCTCACTTATACCGGTTCTCAGCTACCCCGGCTCTCTGAAATAAGGAGGATCGGCTTACTCTTCCCATCATGGTCGTTTGCTATCATTTGCTGTATTTATCCTCTATTGTACACGACCAACCTGTTTTGTAAACATCCTCGGCAAGCCCATTTTCCTGAGGAGTTTTATCGCTCGCTTCACACCAACTTTACAAAATACAAGAAGAAAAGAGAAAACTTGGAGTTTTTGTCGAATCGCCATGTTCGGTTTCGACATTCGTCGACTTATTCGACACCCAATTCTTCCAGTAAATTTTATCCATAAAAATTTCCATATCGCTTCCAACACTTTGAGAAACACCGATTTAACAGCATTTTCGATTTGAAAAAACATTTTGCTTTTCAAGGAATTGTCAAAATCATGTTGACACCTTTGGGAATGGCTGGTATGATTATCCCAACAGAAAATGTCGAATATTGACGATAAATGATGAGTGTATAACAATAGCATCGACATATACAGATTTTGAGAGGAGATTTTAACTATGATGAAGTCAACCGGTATCGTTCGCAAAGTAGATGAATTGGGTCGTGTTGTTATTCCAATCGAATTGCGCCGCACTCTGGGTATCGCTGAGAAAGATGCTTTGGAAATCTACGTTGACGGAGAGCGCATCATCCTGAAAAAGTATGAGCCTGCATGTATCTTCTGTGGAAACGCTGACAAAGTATCTCACTTTAAAGGTAAAATTGTGTGCCAAGATTGCCTGACAGAAATGCCTGTTAAACGCTAATATCATTTAATTACATAAAAAAGCCTTTGTGGGACGAGCCTCACAAAGGCTTTTTGTTTGCTATTTTTTCTTCAACAGCGCCCGGAAGAAGAACAGCCTGGGCGCATACAAATCAGAATAGACCACATCTGCCGGCATTTCAAAAGATACATCGCCAGAAAACTGTAGCCCAACCTCCGCCAAAACTTGCTGTAGTCGCGCTAAATTGATCACTGTATTCACAATAAGACGAGAATCACGAATACTCACTGCTGATCCCCCTTCCTTTCCTTCCAAAAACACCGGACGCTCCCCTTACCATCGTATTCACGTACCCGTCGAGATGACGAAAAGAAAAAAGCCGACCGTATCGGCCAGCTTCGCTCACTCATTACCGTCTATTCCCGATGATATTCGTTGTAAACATCTCGTTTGGATACATTTCGATCATCGGCTGCTTGCTTGATGGCTTCCTTTTTCCCCATGCCTTGTGCACAGTAATGATCCACGTGCTCCCCGATACTCAGCGATTGCCACCAGGTATCATCGACTTCCGCTTCCAACGGCCCGGTGTTACCTTCGACAATGACACAAAACTCACCGCGTACCTCGCCGCTTCTGAGCCATTCCAGCAGCTCGTCCAACGTCCCGCGCACAAATTCCTCGTAGCGCTTTGTCAGTTCTCTTGCCAGGACAGCTCGCCGATTCCCCCACGCTTCCCGCATGGCAACAAGCGTCTTTTCCACTCGATGGGGAGCTTCATAAAATATCAGCGTTTCTGGATATCGCTTCAGTCGTTCCAGCTCTTCGCGTCTTTCTTTGTTTTCGCGTCCCATAAATCCGCAAAATATGAAGCGATCAGTAGGAAGACCGGAAGCAATCAAAGCTGTCAATGCCGCATTGGCACCTGGAACGGGGATGACAGAAAATCCCGCCGCGGTCGCATCTCGTACCAGCTCAGCACCCGGGTCGGAAATTGCTGGCAAGCCAGCGTCGCTTACCAAGGCAATTTTCTTGCCCTCGGCAAGCCACTGCAACAGCCCATTTCCACTTGCTTCCTTATTATGCTCGTGATAGCTGACCGTACGTTTTTCGATTTGAAAATGATTCAGTAGCTTTCTCGTCTGGCGCGTATCTTCACACGCGATGACATCGACTTCACGCAACGTATTTAGACACCGCACCGTGATATCATCAAGATTGCCAATCGGTGTAGCCACCAAATAAAGGACTCCTGCTTCTTCTGACGCAAAACTGCGTTGCACATTCATTCGGAGGCCCCTCCAATCAATTCTTCTTTTTTCTTGCGCGTTAATCGTTTGATGCTCTCTTCACGCTTGAGACCCCAGGAACGGTCTGCTCCTTCTTCCCAATAGAGCAACTCCACTGGCCCGCGGCCTCTCGTATACTTGGCACCTTTTCCTTCATTATGAGCAGCCAAGCGACGGATCAGCTCTGTCGTATATCCGGTGTAGAGTGTCCCATCCGCACAGGAGAGGATGTAGACATAGTGACTCTTACTCGAGGGAATCTCGTCTGCCATAATAGATTTCCTGTAGTTCTTCACAGTATTGCTCTCCATTTTCATACACAATCAGCGGTGGCTGAATTCTCAGCTCCGGCTTTCCACCCCTTATTCCCTCGATCAGAACCATATTCGGCTCTGCTTCCCTACGCGGATAAACCAGACGCATCCGTTTCGGCTCGATGCCATATTGGCGCATAAGCGAAACGATGTCAATCAAACGTGTGGATCGATGCACGAGCGCCAGCTTTCCGCCGTTTTTTAGCAACTGGCTCCCCACGCGAATGACATCCTCCAAGGACAACATAATCTCATGACGGGCGATCGCAAAGTGCTCGCTGATGTTTTTCTCCCCACTGGTCGCAGGCATATACGGCGGATTGCACGTGATCAAATCGAAATTCCCGTGCCCAAACAACGACACCGCATCCTTCACATCGCCATGATGCATCGTAATTCGTTCATTCAAACCATTCAATGTCACATTGCGGCTTGCCATGCTGAACAAACGCTCTTGAATTTCGATTCCATCAAAACTGGCTTCTGGCGTACGCGTGGTCATAATGAGCGGTATAGCTCCATTGCCCGTGCACATATCCAATACTTTTCCGCGCTTTGGCACCGATGCGAAACGTGCCAAAAGAACCGCGTCCATTGAGAAGCAAAAAACTTCGTGGCTTTGGATTATTTTCATTTCATGTGTCAATAAATCATCGATGCGCTCTGTTTCGTAAAGCGGCACGTTGGTGACAGGTTCCATCTACGGCTCGTACTCCCTTTTGGTCTTTTCTTATTATTCCTATCCGGAAAAAAGCGACCTGACACGTAGCCCAGGTCGCTTTTTCATGTGGTGCTGGTTACTCACCGCTTATTTTTGAGGGCCGCCGCTCAGGAATGAGAGACAGAACAGGCAATCCCCTTCTTTTCGCAGGCTGCCGAAATGCACATTGCAGATATGAAATCCTTCCGCGTACAAACGGGCGAGATTGTCATATCCTTCTCCAACCACTGCCTTTTTGGCTTTTTCCTTCGCGACAGGGCTTGTTCCCTTTTGTTTTGCTTGGGAGCCGGTCTTTTTCCTGTCTAGTCGGGTGCGAAGGTGCTGGTTTTCAACGAGTAATTGGGCGTTTTCCTCCATCAAAACAACGATGACGTCTTTCAGTTCACCAATTTCTTTATAAAGGTCACCAATACGTTCTTCAATACTCGCCATCTTGACGAAGATTTCCCGTTTGTCCACTAGCTCACCTCTCCCCTACCCCCACGCTTTATTCAAAGGTGGGGAGACCTATCGCAATCTCATCCAATCCGAATTCGGTGACACGTTTGTCGATTGAAAGCTCTACTTGGATAGATTGGTCAAGTACGTTTACGGAAACGACTCGTCCATTCCCCATCGGGGTGGTGACCATTTTGCCAACGTCCGGCATTTCATCCTTCGAGCTCTCATAGTTGTCGTTCTCGTATTTTAAACAGCACATCAACCGGCCACACAGACCAGAGATTTTAGCTGGATTCAACGAAAGATTTTGGTCCTTGGCCATTTTGATCGAGACAGGCTCGAAATCGCCGAGGAACGTCGAACAGCAAAGCAACCTGCCACAAGGCCCTATCCCGCCGAGCATTTTGGCTTCGTCACGCACACCAATCTGGCGAAGCTCAATCCGGGTACGGAATACGGAGGCGAGGTCTTTTACCAGCTCACGGAAATCAACCCTACCGTCAGCGGTAAAATAAAAGATAATCTTGTTGCGGTCAAACGTGTATTCCACATCGACCAGCTTCATATCGAGCTTGTGCTCTTTGATCTTCGTCTGACATACAGCAAAAGCATTCTTGGCGGCTTGCTTGTTTTCATCCACCTGTTTAGCATCTCGCTCGTCTGCCATCCGAATGACCTTTTTCAGCGGCAATACGACATCAGACTCAGCCACTTCTTTTTTGCCAATGACGACCTTGCCAAATTCGACCCCTCGCGCCGTTTCAACGATGACGGTGCAGTCTTGCTCAATCGGCAGTCGGTCAGGGTCGAAGTAATATATTTTGCCCGCTTTCTTAAAGCGGACCCCAACAACCTCGTACAAGGGTTATCCCTCCTGGAATTGAAGAACCAACCGCTCAAGAGCCAACTGTGCGTTGGCATTTCGCTCTATCCGATTTTTCGTCTCCATGACCAAATCTATCCCACGCAAGAGCTCAGCTTTTGTCCATACCAGTGCTTGTCCTTGCAGCACATCCTGTTGGTCGCTGTTAATGAGATGGGCATGCCTGCCTACTTGCAAATACAGGATATCGCGCAGCCAAAGGATGAGCAAATCTAAAAAGAGGGGTAGTTCCTCTTTACTTTTGTCGCTCTTTTGCAACATATCATGGATCGTTAAGAGTGCAGAGGAATTGCGCTGTTTGCACTCCTGCACCAATTGTATCACTAGATTTCTTAGCTGTGCAAACGATTCTGATTGGCTGAGTGTCATGGCTTCTTCCACATTTGTCGTAATGTGGGAAGCAACCTGCGCCATTCCCGCCAAAACGCCCTCTGCACGCAACTTTTCCGCAATCGATTCTGCAGAAAGTGGTGAAAATTGAACGATTTGGCATCGAGATAAAATCGTAGGAAGAATCGCATGGCTATGCTCTGTTAAAAGCAGGGCCAGTACACCAGCGGGCGGTTCCTCCAGAAACTTGAGCAGACTGTTGGCAGCCTGTGTCGTCATTTTATCGACGTGCTCAATGATATATACCTTGTGTGATGACTCGACGGCGCGCATCGCCATTTCTTTTTGCAGCGAACGGATCTGGTCGATTTTAATCGAAGCCCCATCAGGCGTAATAAACAACACATCCGGGTGATTGCCACCCTCTATGCGCCTGCATGTAACACAGGCCCCGCAGGCGTCTGCCTCCCTTTCCGAACAAAAAAGGGACTTCGCCAGATGCAGGGCCATCTGCTTTTTACCTGAACCTTTGGGACCCGCCAGCAAGTAGGCGTGTGCCAGTCGTTCGTTGCGCAAACTATGATACAGCAGTTCTTGTGCTCGTGGCTGCTGAGAAAAACGGGTCCATGTCATGATGGTTTCACACCCACTAAAAATACAAATTGATCAACATGCCGCGGATTTCGCCAATCCTAGCTAACAAATCAATCGTTGGTGCCTGCTCGCTCAAGAGCTCATCTGTCAGTTTGAGCAGCTCTGCATCCACCTCTTTGACGATTTTGTACAGCCTGCTGCGACCACGTCGATTCATTCCTCGTCTATCGTCTAAGGCAATACCGAACTTCACTGCCTCTTCCATGAACTGCTTGACGAGATTTTTATAAGCATAGAAGTCACGAACGGCGCGGGAACGAGCCAGAATCTGTCCCTGCCTGTCTATGTCTGTCAGTAGCCGGGTAAGCTTCTCCTGAGACATACGTTCGTCTTCTCCTTGAATCATCGTGCCAAAATTCAGCTTTTCCAGTTGAGGATTCTTGCGTGAATCCGTCGTTTTAATCAAGTCCAGTTTAGGCCGTAACCCATCACTGATTTTCATATCGCCACCTCCGTCGCCCGATACAATACAGGGTTTATCCCCGTGAGATCAAGTATATACGAAAGTTACGAAAAAAGAGAGAAGGAACCACGTTAAAATGAGTGGAACTCTCCGACATCCAATACGAATACTGCGGCACCACCCACCTGTACTTCCAGCGGATATGGCATGAACGAGTCTACAGCATTACTGAGTGGAGAGACGGGAGTGACCATTTGTTTGCGGGATTTGCAATTATGCGCAATGATGTCGATTACTTCCGGCACGCTTTCGTCAGACGTACCGATCAAAAAAGTTGTGTTACCGGCGCGTAAAAAGCTACCCGTACTAGCCAGCTTCGTAGCACGAAAACCTTTTTTCACCAGTTGTTGAGACAGACGACCACTATCTTTATCTTGGACGACCGCAACTACCATTTTCATCGGCTATCACCCTTTCTCCCATGATCAATTCCCAATTTGACTTGACTTCTTCATTGTATGAAAAACACGTAGGCTTGGTACGTTATTTTGCTTAAACATATTATACAGCATGTACATCATCCTGCGGTACAGGGAACCTTATAATCTGTCTAGCAGTGCCTGTAGGGCAGATTGATATACATGTTCCATCGGCTGCTCGGCATCAATGACGACAAAGCGCTCTGGGTCGCGTTCCATGACCAACTGATACCCTTCCCGAACAAGCTCATGGAAACGCATCCCTTCCAGATCGAGACGATTCACTTCACGTCCACGGGAGGCATTAATCCTCGCCAATCCAGTTTCGGGCTGTACATCAAAGAACAAGGTCAATTCCGGCATGCAGTCACCGACAGCAAATTGGTTAATCTGGTAGACAGCATCAATGCCTAATCCCCGCGCATGTCCTTGATAGGCGAGACTACTGTCGATAAAACGGTCGCATAGTACCAGCTTGCCCTCTGCCAAAGCAGGTAACACCTTTTCCGCCAAATGCTGACCACGTGCTGCCGCATACAAGAGAGCCTCAGTTCTTTCATCCATCTGCGTGTGGGCAGGATTTAAAATAATTTCCCGAATTTTTTCGGCGATATCAATTCCACCGGGCTCACGAGTCAAAAGCACATCGACCCCCCGCGCTTTCAGTTCTTCGTACAGCTTGGCGATGACGGTGGATTTCCCAGCCCCTTCTCCGCCTTCTATCGTAATAAATCGGCCTTTTTTTCCTGTTGCCACTTCCATACTCCTTCCACCTCTGTTGTAGCAGGCCAGTTGCTTAAATTATCGTAAAACCTGTATCGTTTGTAGCTGGTCGTCCTGTACGCCGTGGAATCGCGTTTGTCCTTTCGCCAATTCCTTCAGCATCGCCAAACTTTCTTCATCGATCCGCTCGCCTGGCACCAGCACCGGAATCCCTGGCGGATATGGAATCACCATCTCTGCCACAATGCGCCCCAGAGCCTGCTCCAAAAGAATTGACTCCCTCGGGCAATCAACGGCTTCATGCATCGGCAATGCCTGCTCACGCAAATAATGGGAAGATACGACTCCCGTCAAAAGAATGCGCTCCTCTCCCGGTTCTACTTGTGGCGCCATCGATTCAAGCAATCTCCACAAAGCATCAAGGTCACGGGAGGATGTTCCTGTCGAGGCTGCGAGAAGTACATGAGAGTCATCCGCCAGCTCCGAGAAAATTCCGTGCTTTTCCATCCGTTTCTGCAACTCAAATCCACTGAATTGGGCCGTTCGCAAATGGAAAAACAGCTTCAACGGGTCAAGCGTAGTGTATACGCTGTTCGTGGACAGTCGCGGCCAATCCAGCCACTCCAGTCGATCGAGTCGCTCCCGAAACTTGTCCAAAAGCGGCAACAACCTGTTCCACTCTTCTGTCGCCGCAAGCGCCAGATGACGTCTGGCTACATCAAGTGAAGCCATCAGCACATACGATGGGCTGGAAGACTGAAGCATGGCAAGATGACGGAACAACCGTTCACGATCAATCCGCTCTCCCTGAATATGCAGCATCGAGGACATCGTCATCGCCGTGCCCATTTTGTGTGTCGATTGGACCGAAGCATCCGCACCTTCCTGCATGGCAGAACGCGGAAAGGCAGGATGGAACCCGTAGTGGGCACCGTGAGCTTCGTCTATCAAAAGCGGTACGTCAAACCGATGGACAGTAGCCGCCATTTTCGCCAAGTCGATACCCATTCCATAGTAGGTCGGATTCGTCAAAAAAACTGCCTTGGCATCGGGGTGTGCAAGCAGCGCACGCTCTACATCTTCGCGCCTTACACCCGCAGCGACTCCTGTTGCCAAATCGACGGCAGGTACTAAAAAGATCGGGGTTGCTCTCGCCATCATAATGCCGTTGAATACAGACTTATGGCAATTGCGTTGTACGAGAATCTTATCGCCCGGTCTGCATACCGTCATGATGAGGGCGATATTTCCTACTGTACTCCCTCCGATCAAAAACTTGGTCTGTTCCGCATGGAAGGCTTGCGCCGCCAAAGCCTGCGCTTCTGCAATGACACCTTGTGGCTGATGCAAGTCATCTGTCCCACTAATTTCCGTTACGTCCAGCTCCAAGATGTCTTGAAAGCGATTTTTGGCATGGTTGTCAAAGCTTTGGCCCATTTTATGTCCTGGCACATGAAACGGATGCGGCCGATGCTTGGCGTGCCGTTCAAGCTGTTCATAAAGGGGCGCACGCTTTTGTCGCTCCCGAAATTCAACATCTCTCTCCAACACGCGCGACTCACGTCCTTTATTTTTATTCCCCTATTTTAGCATGATTTGGACACGCATGAGTCCAGCAAAAAAAAGACACCGGAATGCACCGATGCCTTCTTTCTTCACGCATCTTTTCGCAACCAAATGCGTCTCATCTGATGAATAAAAAATGGATACTTTTCATCCTGTACATCGGTATTGACCATTTCCTGTTCGCACCGCTGACAGATAAACTGCTCACAAATGGCGATTCCGTCATTCTGCTCTTGTTCACAGACGATACATCGCTGAGCAACTTTTTCCATAGTGAAAACGCCTGCCCTTTTCCTCAATATACCAACCATTATACCCTATTATAGTCAGCATCATTCCCAAACGTTCGTGTTTTCGCCGATAGCTCGGTAGGCTTGGAAATAGGACTGGGCTTCCTGCACAGGGAAACATGCTGCCGCATCAATGACGTAGGACTGCCTCATCGCGTTAACCAGCTCGGGTAATGGCAGTTCAGCAATGGTCGTACCCGCGGCATTTCCGATCACGAGCAAATCCGCATCCTTTACAGCATCCTGCCACGAATCGTATATCGTCCAACCCGTCATCCTTTTGTTCGGAATTGGCTTGTTCTCCCCCGTGTACACCGCAACGTCCTTTTCAGCGGACCAGTCAGAAGACATATGCTCCCATAGCGAACCCTCTCCCCAAAGTACGATCCGCTGTATATTCGCTTTTTGTAGAACGAGCCTGCATTCTTTTTCGAGCCATCCAACTATGAGGGAAGAGTCTTGGCGGGAAGGGTAGAGCCAGCCCTGACCGACTCGTTTATCCATACCGAGCGCGCGGCTAACTTGCAGCAAAGAAATTCCCCTCTCATCGCATCTGGCACCAAGTTCGAGGTAAAACTGCTCCTTCCACGCCAAATAGCGCGGTAATTGCCGAAGCGCTTCATCCACTTCACGCATCCCGCATACCATTGTCACGAGTGAGCAGCGAGCGAGCTGCTTACAGAGGAACCGCATCCATCTCCCATTGGGTTCCCCTCCTAGCAAAGCACGCTCGTGGGTAAATAACGCCATGCGAATGACCTCATGCTCTCCGTTGTGCTTGTATTGGGTATGTAAAGTATTCGCCAAGTCGTATGGCACGTCGCTTCCGTAGACAAGTGTGAGCCATGGCCCCGCTCCCAGCTGTTGCATCCTTTCCTGCAAAAGCATTCCATCACTCTCTTTTGTCAGCAGAAATCCATCAGCGACTTCATCTGAGAAGTCTGTTTGGTAAACAGTCAGCTCAATCCCACACGCTCCAAGCTCATTGCCGCATCTGGCTACGACCTCCTCTGAATTGACCCATAGCCTCACGCTTTCCTTCCCTCCTCATCACGCCCTACCGAATAAATTTCCATATCATTCCTTTTATCCTACCCATAACAAAAAGCCGTCAGTCCAGTCATGCTAGACAAACGGCTTGTATCATCGTTGTATAAGCTTTCTCAAGATTTGCGACTGTGCGATAATGGAAACGCAGACTTTCATTCATCCAGACGCTGTAAAAGGAAGTGACTTCTCATGAAGGAAACCGTCGCCCATACGATCTATAGCTACAAGCTGCTCTATCGTTTTCGCTGGCGATTTGTCGGCTACTTTTTTCAACTGTTGTTAATAGGCTTGTCCCTTATTTCGCACTCATTCATGCTACAAGTTCCCGCTTATACCCTGATTGTGACGTTAGCGATTCTACCCGTGATACCAATCTGTCATTTAGTCTTATTTCGACTGTATGCCCTTCTACGCGGCCATAGGCCAAAGACAACTGCTGATATGCTCGTCTCTCCGTGGTGGGGTGCTGGCTATCCACTTCCCATCCCGCTATCTGTCTATCGGGGCGGTGAGCTCACGGTAATCGTGGGAAGTATGGCGATAGCAGCCGGGGCTTATGTGTGGCTTTCGGAAGGATACGCGCTCACCTTGATCACCGGAACGCTGATCGTTGCGCTGCCACGCCTCCTCGCCTTCCTTGCTTCCTTTCGTCAGCCAAGTCGTAGCCGGGTGAAATACGAGGATCGCGGCGTTGCTTTTTTGCTTACAGATGGATAACCGAATCGATACGCCTTTACATAACCCATAGCTTGATGACAATCAACGCAGCCAATCCAGGCAAACGGAGAAGTCCGACGAGCAGAGCCGTCACCGGGTTGATCGGGATGTGGAAGTTAGCCAACTCTCCCACCAGATTGGTGAAAAACAGCAATAGTGCGCCAATCACGACTTGCATGAT
The DNA here is from genome assembly GCF_000282075.1 of Brevibacillus sp. BC25. Lineage (NCBI taxonomy): Bacteria > Bacillati > Bacillota > Bacilli > Caryophanales > Paenibacillaceae > Brevibacillus > Brevibacillus sp. BC25. The sequence goes on along the minus strand of NZ_AKIX01000029.1, from coordinate 39,161 downwards.
CCCAAATCCAATCCACCTGATCGGGCCCGTGACAGATTTGCTGGCGGCAATCACCAGCAAAATTCCAACTACAATCAGTGCTATAACCCACCCTGTAGTCATCGGCTTTTCCTCCTATGCCTTTTGGCGATTCCTCTCGCGCTTTGCTTGCGCGAGTAAATACATATACCGCTTTTCGGTCACATGCAAATAATAAATGACATCATCCAAGCCGCCATCCGGTTCACTGATCTCCGCAAGATGGCGGGCATGCTGCCAGTCCATTCGGGCCTGATTGACTGCTACATCCAAGCTCGCTTCATTCCATTCCACCACGAACCGCGCTTTTTTTCTCCACCTACTCACCTGCAAGCTTCCCCCTCAGTGAAAGTAGTAAAGTACTCCTGTCATGTTGTTCACTGCATGCAACAAAACTGCTCCCCAGATCGATTGGTACCGATGTCGAACGAATCCGAGTAAAAGTCCAATGACAAAAAGCGGAGCGAACAGAGCGAGATCCATATGCAGGAGCCCAAACCAGAGACTGCTCAGCAAGATACCCATAATGGGCCCGATTCTTTGAACCAGATAAGTCTGAATCACTCCGCGAAACAAAATCTCCTCCGCAATCGGAACCAATATGCCAATGACCAGAAGCGAGGTGAGCGCCGCCAAAATATCCGTTTCTTTCGCCTGCACAATCTCTTTTTCGATCTGCTGCTCTCGCTCTGATGACAGAGACAGTCCAAACCAGTCCGCAATCGGGTTAGTCACCACCGCATCCAGCACCAGTGCAATCAAAAGAAACAGAGCAGCGAGCATCAACAGCATCCGGCCTAGTCGTACAGGTCGGCAAACGCCGATTTCCCCCAGTCTTCCACGAAACCACAACGGAATCAAAATCAACAGGAACAGTTGGAAAATAGCTGATTCCAATATCCCTCCGATCGTACCGGTGGAAAAGAAGGTACCTTCCAGTAAAAACCCATACAACAGCAGTACGCCCGTTTGAAACACATGCAGCCAAGCTACAATATGCAGTACATCATTCCCTGAAAGCTCGTCATATTGCCATAGCCATGACGTCTTCAACTGTCTTTCTCTTAGCAAGCTCACAATGAAACCAACGGTCGCAATGAAGCTAAATACCGCCACTGCAAATGCAAGTAATCCTAGCCATACCTCCGGTTGCCCGACAGTGGTAGCTACCCACTTCCCGTCTTCACCCTTGTGAAAACGAATCATGGATAACTCCGCAGCAAACATGAGCCAATACCCAATAAACAGCATGATCGCCCATGGAGTGGACTTTTGTCGCCGTATCCCACTCGCAAGCGACAGTCCTGGTCCTGTCAGCATCTCCTCACGCTCCTATTTCACTGTATGTCTCGTCCATTCAAAAAAGTCCGGCATTTCTATCAGGATTGCAAAGCTTTTATTTGTGCTTCTGCTATTTGCTTGAGATATTCATTGCGCGTCCGCAAAAACCGCGTCATATACGCCTCCAAGAACAACCAATCCGCGAGCTTCCCCAAAATACCCAGCGGAGATGTATAGTCAAAAATATCGATCACCCTCGTCTGATTGTCCGTTATCGGAATGAACTCATGCGTGTGATGAAACCGTTTGAATGCGCCAGAAACCATCTCATCTACGAAATAGCGCGGCTCCTCCATCTCTGTGATTTTCACCGTCAAATTCTGTTTGATACCGAAGTGAATGGCTTCCCAGGTAACAGTCTCCCCCAGGTTTATCAGTCCGCTCGTTACTCCTCCAATCGCTCTCTCCTTCGTGCTGGCGGTCGATTCCATATGCAAATCAATGCTTCTGGCAGCATCGAAGCAGACCTGTCGCGGAGCATCTATCAAAAACTCCATACGAATAACCGGCATACTGCATCCTCCTCTCGAAACGAAAAAAAGACAGGCAGACCCCGTCTTCTTTTCTATCTATATCGTACTCTAGGATGGTATTTAAAAAGTCGTCCTTTCAGCACCGAGAAAGTGGCGAGAACCTGAAGAAGGAGGAGCGGAGTGTAGGGGACCTACAGGTCGCGTCTGCCTTCCAATGCTTTGGTCAGCGTCACTTCATCGGCGTACTCCAAATCTCCACCGACTGGCAAGCCGTGCGCGATACGCGTCACGCGAATACCAAAAGGTTTAATCAGCCGGGAAATGTACATCGCTGTTGCTTCCCCTTCGATATTCGGATTGGTCGCCAAAATGACTTCCTTCACCTGCTCGTCACCGAGGCGCTTCAACAGGTCAGGAATGCGAATATCCTCTGGACCGATCCCATCCATAGGAGAAATCGCCCCGTGCAAAACATGATAATACCCTTCAAACTCTCTTGTCTTCTCCATTGCTACCACGTCTCGCGGCTCTTGCACTACACAGATGATCGAGCCGTCGCGACGTTTGTCCCGACAAATATGACATGGATCGAGATCGGTAATATTGTTGCAGACCGAGCAGTAATGAAGCTGACGCTTGGCATTGACCAATGCTTTTGCCAGATCAAGCACGTCGTCCTCTTTCATATTGATTACAAAAAAGGCAAGCCGCCCAGCTGTTTTGGGACCGATGCCGGGCAATTTCATAAAACCATCAATGAGCTTTGAGACCGGTTCTGGATAAAACATCGCCTACTCCTCTTTTCCTGCCCAATTTTTAGAACAGGCCTGGGATGTTCATGCCTCCGGTATATTTACCCATTTCCTTGCCTACCATTTCATCTGCTTTGCGGAGTGCATCGTTCACAGCGGTGAGCACCAGGTCTTGCAGCATTTCTACATCTTCAGGGTCTACTACTTCTGGCTTGATTACGATGTCTTTGATTTGCTTATGTCCATCGACTTTCACCGTGATAGCACCGCCACCAGCAGAGCCTTCCACGATTTTCTCTTTCAAGCCTTCTTGCGCTTTTTGCATTTCTTCCTGCATTTTTTTCACTTGCTTCATCATTTGTTGCATTTGCTGCATGTTTTTCATTGAGGTATCCTCCCTAAATGGTTATGAGTGTATGATTTAGTCTTTGACTTCAACAAGACCTTCTCCGACGAGCTTGATGGCTTCCGCTAAAAACGGGTCCTCTTCGGGCTCATCAGAAGCGTCTTTTTGACCAACCTGCTGGTCTACACTTTGCCACTCTTCCTCCATGACAGACAAGAGCTGCAGGGGCTTGCCCAGCACCGTAGACATAACGCGCTCGATCACGCTCCGAAGCTCTGCCTCCATCGTCTTATCGCAATGGATGGCACTGTTGAAGGTTACGACAACAGCTTCATTGCCGGCAGCTACTGGTTGACCATTGACTAGCCAAGCCTGGTACTGAATCTTGATCTTTTTCAGTTCGGTCAAAATTTGACTCCACTGCCCGCGCACCTGTCTCGTCAAATTCTCATCCATGGCCTTCGCGACTTCCCTGACTCTATTCATCGGAGTTCGTGAACCACCAGAAGCCGCAACTATGCGCCTTGGCTCGTTCTTGCGTGTTTCTTCGGCCTTTTGCTGGCCGGGAATGCTCACCTGACCTTGCATCACTTGAACCAAACGCTCTTCCAAAACGCGGATACGATTGGACATCGCGGTCAGTTCCTCGCTGTTAACGGGTGAGGCTCCCATAGATTCCGTCGCATTCGCATTCGGTTGGCACATTTTGGCAAGGGTCAGTTCAACCAGCACCCTTGCATAAGTCGACCATTTTAATTGCGACAAAGCCTGATTGCAGGTCTCAATCGCTGCGTAAAGCACCGGAAATGAGTACAGCTTTGCAACCTCTGCAAACTGATCATCAATCATGGTCCGCTCGACAATCTCTTCTAGCTGCGGCGCTGTCTTCAATAACAGCATATCGCGGTAATAGTAAAGGAAATCGTGCAGAAACTGCTCCGGGTCCTTCCCTTGCACCATGACTGTATCAAATTGCTCCATGACCTGTGCAACATCGTTTTCGGCAATATGTCGCGCAAGCACAGAAAAGTAAGATTGGGCAACTGTGCCCGTAATCTGCATAATATCACTAGCACGAACCTCGTCCTTGCTATAGCTAATCGCTTGGTCCAACAAGCTAAGAGCATCACGGGCTCCACCTTCAGCCATCTTCGCTACGAGCTGCAGGGCCTGCTCCTCCACCTGCACCCCTTGTGATTGGCAAATCTTTTGCAAAAGATCGACCATCACTCTCAGTGGAATTCGGTGAAAATCAAAGCGCTGGCAACGAGAGATAATCGTCGCTGGCAGCTTGTGTGGCTCTGTCGTCGCCAAAATAAAAATGACGTGGGACGGCGGCTCTTCGAGGGTTTTTAACAAAGCGTTAAATGCCTCTGTCGTCAGCATATGCACCTCATCGATGATGTACACTTTATACCTGACGTCGCTCGGGGCAAATTTCACTTTGTCGCGAATGTCGCGGATCTCTTCAACACCACGGTTGGATGCCGCGTCGATTTCCAGCACATCCGTTACAGAACCGTTAGAGATGGCTCTACACGTATCGCATTGATTGCATGGTTCGCCATCTATTGGCTGCTCGCAGTTCACTGCTTTCGCCATAATTTTGGCTGCACTTGTTTTTCCCGTACCTCGGGGACCGTTGAATAAATAGGCATGGGACAGCCTATTTTCGCGTAAAGCATTACGCAAGGTTGTCGTAACATGCTCTTGTCCGACTACGTCTTGAAAAGTCTGCGGTCGGTATACGCGGTATAGCGCGGTATAAGCCATGTTCGTGTGACACTCCCCATCTGCACAGTCCTCTTCTATATCCTATTCAGTATACACGATTGCCACCGTTCGTACAAAGTGAACGGACATGTCTCACAGAAAAACGCCCCGTTCACAATTGTGGCGGGACGCATTCTACTCCTAATACGGCAGCATGATATGGAAGGTTGTCCCAAACCCTTTGGAGGAGACACGGATTTGACCGCCAATATCGTGAATGATTTTTTGGCAGACAGACAATCCGAGTCCTGTCCCTTCCTCTTTTGTCGTAAAAAACGGATCAAAAATCTTATCAATAATGTAAAGCGGGATGCCCGGACCTGAATCGTGAATATCGATACTCACTTTGTCGCCATCCTGATCGAAATGATGGGAAATCCGAAGCGACCCTTGCTCTCCCATTGCTTCTATTCCATTTTTGCAAATATTAATGAATACTTGCTTCAATAACTCGTTATCCCCTACGACCATCGGAAGCTTACCGCGAGAAGCAAACTGGACATCAATTCCGTACAGATTCGCCTGTGACTCGACGATCGGCAAAATTTCCTCAAAAACGGTATTTAAGTCGACCATGGAATATTGAATATTACGCGGCTTGCTCAATAATAGGAATTCACTGACTAAAGAATTGATGCGGTTGATTTCGGTGAGCATGATTTCGGTGTACGTTTTCTCCCTCTCCATGCCGCTGTCACCGAATGACTTGAGGAACATTTGCAGAAATCCTTTGATCGAGGTAAGTGGATTGCGTATCTCGTGTGCTGTCCCAGCAGCAATTTGCCCGATCATCGCCAAGCGTTCATTCCGCTCGAGCTTTTGGGCGAAGGATCGCAGGTTTGTTATGTCTTTGAAAAGAATAAATGCCCCTACTATTTTCCCTGACTCGTCTTGGAGTGTATTTGCGTCGACAATCAGCTCATAGCGTTGGTTGTCATTGGTCCAGGAAGTCGCGACATTTTGCAGCTTTACGCCTTCCAACAGTTCTTTTTTAATGAACCGATGCGGTTCGGGGATGCCGCTAAATACTTGATCGACGTGTTTATTGATGACGTCCAGTCTCTCCATACCCAACAGCTTGCACGCCGTCTGACTAGCTTCGATAATGATTGATTTCTCGTCGAGGATAAACAAGCCCATGCTTGTATCATAGGTCAGTTTGGTCAGCAATCGTTGCGACAAGAGCTGGTCGCTTTCTTTTACGAGTTGGGGAAAATGGATCATGTACAGAAGTTCTTCTGCTTGTTGTGCCATGATCATGACAGATGTGTTCCTGCATCTCCCCTGTTTATCACACCATTCCAGTTCGACCTCGCCTTTGGTTCCCACTTCTTCTTTTCGCAAATATTCCTCATACAAGTGCTCCATGGAACCTCGATGGGGAAGAAGAGAGCTGATAGGCGTATTGACAAGTTGATCGCGTGAATATCCGGTTACACGAAGCAGTTGTTCGTTGACCTCCACGATACTACCCGCTTGATTCACCAATAAAACGGCAGTAGGCAGTTGATGCATGAACCGCTGCAATCGACCGGACGAGCCCACGAGATGTAACGAAGAAAGTGCACTCATAGCTTGTCCCTCCTGGCCTATGACGTATTTTGAAAGGAAAGAAACGAAATCCTTTCCGCCTATTATGAAAATTCGTGAAAACGCTCATAAAACCTTCATTCTATCCACCTGAAAAGCATGGAAATGTTTCGCTAGTTATCGTCAAATTCCAACAAAAAATAATTGGATCGCAAAATAAAAATAGCATGCTTCCCTTCGGAAACATGCTATCTGTACATGCGTGATAAGTACCGTGCACCTATCTTCGATAATTCTTATCCGAGCGTTACTTATGGTAGCAGCTCAGAGCAGGCTACCCTGCGGCACACGCGATGATCCACTTATGGCTGCTTCCTTCCGGACCTGACCAGGTTCATGGGTTCGCGTTGCACAGGACCCGCTCCTCAACACCGCCGCCATAAGGCAGCCTCACATAAGAAAACCTAGGATAGGAATTCAACCCTGCTATTGCGGATTGCAGGTTACAGGGCACCGCAACCTCCCCGTCTAGCACGGTAGAATTAGAATACCAAAGTTAGTAGCCGATAGCAAGGAGTAAACCTATCCAGCGCTAGGAAATCTCTCTATCCTTACTAACTCTTCCCTTACAATCAGCCGATTGTGTAATCTGAATAGCTCCATCCTCAAAAGCCTTCTTAAAAATCGAAACAATGGAGGGGTCGAACTGTGTTTCTTGGCATTGCAGAATTTCCTCGTACGCCTCTATTGCGGACATGGCTTTGCGATAGGAACGTGTAGAAGTCATGGCATCAAACGTATCTGCAACGGCAAGAATACGCCCAATCAGCGGGATTTCTTCCCCTTTGAGCTGATCAGGGTACCCTTTTCCATCCCATCGCTCATGATGATGCCTTACCCCTGGACTTAAATGTGACAGGTTTTCTATTTGCTCTACAATTTCTCCACTGATGATGGAATGAGTTTTCATGCATTCATACTCGTCAGGCGATAGCTTTCCTGTTTTTAAAAGGACGTGATCAGGAATGGCTACTTTTCCGATATCATGCATTAGGCCAGCATAACGTAAATCATCTCGTGAAACTACAAGCTGTTCCTGCTGCTGTAAATAATCGTAAATGATAAGGGCATAGTGCGTAACTCGTTCTGTATGTCCTGCTGTATAAGGGTCCTTCATCTCTACCGCTAAATAAAAGCTGCGAACGATTTGATCCAGGCTCTGTTGCGAATACTCCCGCTCTCGGGTAATTAACGCATGCATCTGTTCTGCCATAGTGTTGAACTTATTCTCCAGTAGCGTTATTTCTTTCATACCATGTATCGGGACGCGTATGGAAAAATCACCTTTCAACAAGGAGTCAGTGGCGGATACCAAGCTATAGATCGGCTCACCAATCCATTTTGATAAACGATGAGCCACATAACAGGCAAATAAAACAACGATAAAAAGGGTGAAACAAAAGATGAGGTTCAATCGTTGTAATCGTTCATTAATCCCCTCTCTCGGCAACCACTCAAAATAAGCACCACCGCTTTTTTCAGACACTTGACGGTATACGTAAATGTCCTTGCCTTCGATAAGCAAGGAAAAGAGTCCTTTTTCATTGGATTGTTCCCACTGCCTGCGTACCATTTCATAATGAGGAAGCGTCGAAACATGATTTCCAATCATAGCTTTATCGGTGTGAATCATAATGGTTCGGGAGGGGGAAAGGACCATCATGCCATACTCTTTTGGAACGACATAGGTACGGATCCAGTCAGTCAGTTTATCCAGATTGATTTCCACCAATAAAAGTCCCGTAGCTTTTGGATTCGAACTCTCCAGGCGCTTCTCGAGAAAAAATGATCTTGGGTGCTTCTCTTGCTCCCTTTTGGTAAGAAAATCTACCCTGTTTTCTCCGGCTCCCCATTGCTCTCGTTCCATAAATTGATTATCCGCACTCCAACTCTTATCTTCGTGTAGAGAGAAAACTCTTCCATCCTCACCGAGAAAAACAATATTTCCTACTACATTTTGGTTGCGGGAGAAACGCTCGAATAGATTTTGGACTTGTTCCTCCGATGTCCATTCACGCCTGAAGCCATTCTTTTTCCCTTCGACAAAAGATGGTTCCTCTGTGATACGCATGGCCAGTCTATTCGCCAATTCATCGGTATCCTTTTGGATAGACTGAAAAAGGGACAAAAGCCGTTCATCGACGAGCCCTATATTCGCATCCATGTTCGTCTTGTATAGTTCAAACACTGCCACTTTGGCTTGATCATAAAAAAGGAAGCAAACAAGCATAGTCGGCCCTAGAATTAACAATAAAAACGTGGAAAATAATCGATCCCTCCACTTCAGGTACACAAGCCTCCCCCTTTTATCTAAGCTGTTCCCCAAAACTATTGCTACACCATTTATAGTGGGTACGATTATATAGTGTCACTTCACTATTTCCCGCTGGGATCAAACGTAAACCTTTGTTCGAACCAAAAATGGAATCTTCTTCATCCATAGACAAACGGACGCTGTCGTAATATCCTAGCTAAGAATTATTATCGTATGTGAGGAGATGCATCAGATGAGATACATCCTCCTGGTTTTTCTCGGAGCATGTAGTTACGGCATACTATCAACCATCGTAAAGCTTGCCTACAAGCAAGGCTATTCGCCCGCAGAGGTAATTGGTGGGCAAATGTTTTTGGGCTTTGTGCTGACCTGGATACCCGCTCTTTTCTTCCTGCGGACCAAGCCTCCCCTTCGCCAGTTGCTATTATTGGTCGCCGTAGGTCTGACAGTCGGTTCCACGGGAATTATGTACTACAATGCCCTGCAATATATCCCAGCCTCGATTGCCATCGTTCTTTTGTTTCAGTTCACATGGATGGGCGTACTGGTTGAAGCTGTGATGACTCGGCGAACGCCTGGAAAGGAGACGATTTTTTCCCTCCTATTGCTGCTGACAGGGACCCTTCTTGCAGGAGGAATTTTTGAGAGTGGCGGATTGGCCCAATTTCATATTCTCGGTGTTGTCTTCGGTCTTCTCTCAGCCGTTTCTTTTACGTTGTTTATTTTGTTCAGCGGGAAAATCGCCATTGCTATTAATCCGTGGATTCGAAGTTCCAGCATGGCTACTGGCTCTTTTCTGTTGGCCATCCTGATTTACCCACCCGTTTTTCTATTTAACGGAGCATTGCTGGACGGGTTGTTTCCATACGTATTTTTGCTCGCCTTCTTCGGTATTTTGATCCCGACGGTTTTTTTCAATTATGGAATGCCCCATATAGGAGCGGGGATGGGCGCTATATTAGGAGCAGCTGAGCTACCTATGGCTGTGCTCTCCTCCTATATCATTCTGAATGAATCTGTCTCTATGCTCCAAGTGAGCGGTGTCGTGATCATTTTACTCGGAATCATCTTGCCGGAATGGCTGCGCCAGCGAAACATTCGAAGAAACAAGGCTACCTCATAATCGTTGTCCAAAGCCCATCCATTGTGCCTCTACCGCACATACGGACGGGTTTTTTTATGATAAAAAGCAAAAAACCTCTGCTCCGCGCAGAGGGTTGTCGACTTCGTCATTATTACATTCGGATTACTCTTGTCGATCACGATCGATTATCAGAGGCTGTGGTGCAGCTGCGATGCTTTTTTGTTTTCTCCAAACAGTAAATCCATAATAAGCAGCAGCAATGAGAACCAGTGCACCTAAGGCAGAGAAAATCACGGTTCGATTATTCAATAAAGCCACATAGGAAGTAAGCATCTCCACCTTATTTCCCATGAAATGACCGAGCAAAAACAAGATCAGCGTCCATACAAAGCCGGTTGTATACGAAAACAGGGCGTACCGTGGAAACGTCATTTTCCCGATCCCGACCAAGTAAGGAACCACATGCCTGACGACAGGAAAGAAATAGCTGATACACAGGGCGTAGCTTCCGTAACGATCGAGAAGCGACTGCGCTTGATCTACGTACTTGTTCATTCCTTTTTTTCGACTAATCCAGTTCAGTGCAGGTGCACCTAGCCATCTCCCGAGCACATATCCCAATGACAGTCCAGACACAACACCCAAATAGGTCGCGATAAATGCAGGAATAACATGCAGAAGTCCCATCGAGGTCAGCACTCCTGCAGACAGTACGATCACCTCATCAGGAATCGGCATACCAACAATCCCTAGCCATAACATAAAGAAAAGAGCAAAATAGCCAAACTGACCCACAGACTCGGACAGCATATCGACAATCATTTAGAAATCCTCCTAGCCGACACCCTTGCCATCATCCTTCCGGCAAATGTAGACAAAGGCAGGTGGCAGATTCAATGGAACCATCTTCACTGATACTTGCTCAAATACAGAGGAAAGCTGCTTTTTCATTTGCAGCGAATATTGAAAGGCGACAAATACTCCGCCTGGTTTTAGCGCATGATATACCTGATCCATAATTTGATCACGCAGCTCTTGTGGGAAGTTGGCAAATGGCAGTCCCGACAAAATACAGTCGGCTTTACCCAATCCCGCTTCCGAAAGAACCCGATTCAAATCTACCGCATCTTCGTGGAATCGTACATCGGGAAATAGTGGTTCCAACCTTTTACGCATCTTGGTCTCCTTTTCAAAGGATACCAGTACGGCTTCCGGGTTTTTCTTTTGCTCGATCCACTTCGTAAAAATCCCCGTTCCTGCTCCTAATTCCACAATTGTATGTGCTTGCTCCCAGTCGATGGGCGCAACCATTTGTTTACAAAGCGAACGGGAGCTAGGTGTAATACTGCCTACCTGGCCAGGTGACCGCAAAAAATTATAGAAGAACATCATCCGATCCTTCATGCTGGATGGATGATGACAATCGATCATCATGTCTATATGCTCCCTTCTCAATTCTTGCCTATCCATTATCATATCCAAAAAACATTACGAATTATCTACCAAAAACGAAAGATTTTCTTACTACTATAACAGTAAACGAATGGAAATAAAAATTCCTCCGTCTATAGTCGGAGTAAATAATCACGCTCATGATGGTTTTTCGAGCTGTTTCCTTACGTTACAATGACAGTAGATCAAGTTTTACATCTAATCAAGGAGGACTTATTTATGGATTATAAAGGTGTAAAAGTCATAACGCACGCTAGCACATTTTTTGCACCGATCCTTGTACCCATTCTTGTCTGGCTGCTCGTACAAAATCGTGACGCCAAAAACATGGCGCTGCAAGCTTTGTTCTTCCACATCATTATGACGGTACTCCTCGCTATTTCCTGCTTCTTCACTTTCTTGTTGATTGGGATTCCGTTCCTGATTGTGTTTGGACTGATGGCGATCTACTACCCGATTAAAGGTATCATCTATTCCTTAAATGGACGCCCGTTTTCCTACCCATTCGTCGGTGGGATTGGCAGATAATCTATATACACAACAAAGACCAGCTATCCTTTAATAGGAAGCTGGTCTTTTTGTTAAGGAGCCTAATTCCAATCGAGATTAGGAGCCTACTGTGAAGCGTTCATTGCGATGCTTCGGATTTTCGATTTCATCGAGCAACGCCACTGCGTAGTCGGCATAGCTCACATAGCTCTGTCCGCTAGCGTTCACTAGCAAATGGTCTTTTCCGAGTTGGTACGCGCCTGTTTTCTCCCCTGCTGGATCAAAAAAGGCAGATGGACTGATATAAGTCCATTGAATGCCGTTTGACTCTTCCAATACACGCAAGTACTCTCCATGTTTTTGCGCAGTTGCCAAGTAAGCCTTAGGGAAATCAGGAGTTTCTACGAGACGTAGTGTTTTGGCTTCGTCTACAAACAGACTGCCTGCACCACCTACAACGAGCAAACGTGTAGTAGGAGCACCTTTCAACGCTTCAATCAAAGCCTTCCCCGACTCTACATGCAGATGTTCCTGACCTGCTGGTGCACCAAAAGCGTTCACGACTACGTCAAAGCCGTTCAAATCTGCTGCTGTCAGGTCAAACACATCTTTCTGAATGACAGCTACGTCGGCTTGCTCGATTTTGGATGCATCACGCACAATCGCTGTCACTTGATGACCACGATCCAACGCCTCTTTCATAATCACCTTACCTGCTTTACCGCTTGCTGCTACAATTGCAATCTTCATGATGATATTCCCTCCGTTTTGTATGTTGTAGATGTAACCGAATTAGTTACAACCCTCTCGAAAATAATAGGCGTTACTGCATTGCCCTGTTGTAATCATTTTAGTTACAACGAAACAAAATGTCAACCCTGTTTTTTCATCGCATAAAAAAAGCACCCGGGTTTCACACATACACCAGGTGCTAGCTGTTACTTCTTTTTCTTCGGACCATTCCAGGTAATGAACCCGCCTTGCAGATGGGCCATCTGAGGAATGCCGTGTTTCTTTAAAATTTTTGCTGCTTGCTTACTACGCATCCCGCTCCGGCAGTATAGCAATATATCGTTCTTGCTGGAAATTTCTTTTGCACGATGGTCGAGCTGAGACAAAGGGATGTTCACCGCTGATGGAATATGACCGGCTTTATATTCGTGCGGTTCACGTACGTCGATGAGCAGCACCCTGCTTTTTTGGTTGACCCGTTCCTTGAACTGATCTGACTTGAGATTTTCCAATCCTTTCACAGGAACGAAGCGAGAGATGACATACCAAATAATTACCGCATAAGCGATCAGCAAAAGAATCGTAGTGAAACTCATAGGAAGCTCCTCTCCAAAATCGGTTTAACGGCTCTTGACCAAAAGCTCTACGGCTTCTTTCACCAGCTTGCTCGTGTCTCCACCAGCAACCTGCTCTTCTAACAAACAGCGTTGCAGATTTTCCGCTACAATCTGGGCAATCGCCTTGTCTGAAGCGTTGCGAACAGCGGAGAGCTGCGCTACTACGTCTTTACAGTTTTTCTGCTCGTCCATCATTTTCAGCACACCGCCAACCTGTCCCTGGATTCGGCGTAAACGTCTTTTGATATCGTCACTGTAGTTGTAATCCATATGAATTCCTCCTGTTTCACGACAAGGCATACGTATCAATCTTGGAACTACCTTACATACAGGTATCTTATGCGAAATACAGGCAATGTCAAGCGAAGCGCCTACGCAAGCTGTTTTAAATAAACAGGTTTACTTTTGCCTGTGTCGCATCCCCCAAATAAGCAGCTACACCTGCATACTCCATTCCGTCGAGCAATTCCTCCTGTTTGAGACCGAGCAAGTCCATCGTCATCGTACAAGCGACCAGCTTCACTCCCTGCTCCTGAGCCAGCTCGATTAGTTGTGGAAGCGTCAGGGCATTGTGTTTTTTCATGACATGCTTGATCATTTCTGGTCCCATGCCCATCATGTTCATTTTAGACAGTCCGAGCTTCTTGGCGCCTCTTGGCATCATCCAACCGAATGCTTTTTCAAGCCATCCCTTTTCTACCTTCACGATCTCGTCCTTGCGCATGGTATTCAGTCCCCAGAAGGTGAAGAAAATCGTGACATCATGATCATAAGCCGCCGCTCCGTTCGCAATAATAAAGGCTGCAATCGCTTTATCCAAGTCACCACTGAACAACACAATCGTCGTTTTTTCTTTTTGTTTTTCCATGTAAGAACACCCCTTTGAAATACTTATACTTGTATAGGTATAAAAATAAGCGAAAGAAGCTTTTGCAACGAAAAGCATCTTTCCTTATAGAATGTCACTCCAAATCTTGATAGCTGTTCCACTAATCAGCACAATCAGGCCATAACGCAAATATTTCACATCGCTCTTGGCGCTGACCATACTGCCCACCGGCGCCCCCAAAACACTTCCGATGACCGTATACAATACGGGCAAGAGCGGAATTTGCCCACCCGACAGCTTCCCGATCACACCACCTATTGCGGAGATGAATACAATGGCCAAAGAGGAGGCAATCGTCACGCGCGTAGGTATTTTCAACACGGTCAGCATGATGGGAATGAGGATAAACGCTCCCCCTGCACCGACAATCCCGGATACGATGCCTACAGCAAACGCAGCACCAGCAGCAATGAAACGGTTATATGTGACTTCCCCTGCTGCCGCTTCTGTTCCCCTATTTTTCACGAGCATCAAAATCACGGCGATGATCGCCAGTATCCCGTATACCAAATTGATACTTTCATTCGACAAGTATTGGGAGAGAGCCGCACCAATCAGGCTTCCCGTCAAGATGCTTACCCCCATATCTCTGACGAGTCCTTTATGAATCAGGGGCGAGTTTTTCCCGTTTCTTTTGCGGAAAGCCAGTACGCCAGACAGCGACGCGAAAAATACTTGAAACATCGATATCACCGAAACTTCCTGGGCGGAAAACTGCGCCACACCTAGTGCCGGTGGTATAAACAGAAGCATCGGATAGCTGATGATCGCTCCGCCAATCCCGAGCAATCCGGAAAAAAAGGAGCCGACAAAACCGAGAGAGATCATGAGCAGAAGCAGTAAAACGTCCATATATCCTCCTCGCATTCCTACCTAACACATCGGAATGCTCAACCCTCTTTTCAAATGAACGATCTTCAAGTAAAATTAATCCCAAGTAAATAACTGTGAATAAGGTGATTTAAATGATCCGCTTTTTCAAATCCATTTTTCAGCACCGGTGCCCCACCTGCCAAGAACCTTTGCGCTCACACAAAAATGCCTTGTTCAGTGAAAAACAATGCCCTAATGGCCACTACAAAGAAGAAATCTATACGCACCTTGGCGTACGTATCGTTTATGAAAATCAGGAGTAAGCGAGCACTACACGAACCGTTAGCGGCTTCATCCAATAGTGCTCGCTTCTGTCTCCCTACAGCTTTTTCACTAAAAATTTGTACACACCGTTCTCAACCTCATGGGAAACCAGCTCATTCCCTGTTTGCTTGACCCATGCGGTGAAATCGTTCAGAGAGCCTTTATCCGTCGAGAGTACCTCCATGGTTTGACCGGATTGCATTCCGTCCATTGCTTTTTTGGCTTTGACGATTGGCATCGGGCAAGCCAGACCTTTTGTATCTACCACAATATCCGCCATGTTTTCATTCCTCCTGTTATATAAATGCGTGATCAAAAGACGATTTTTTGAACTACCTCTCCGTTATTTATCGTGAATGGCGCAGCGATTTGGCCCTACTTCCATCTCTTGTTGTTCCTCTTCGCTCGGTTTTAATTTCCCCATGTTCACTTGACGAATTTCTTGATACGCATTCGGCTGCGGCGGCAAATGATGCGTAACGATATGCCGGAATTCACTTTCATCCGCAATCGTTAGCCCTGGATTGTTGCGATACAGGTCACCCAAACGGGCAGATACGACACCCTTTGGACCAAGCTCCATGTATCTGCCAAAATGAGCAGGCAACACGACTAAATGCTCGGGAAGCTCTTTATATCGATTATACAAGGTGTTGTGCAGGTCTCCCACCCAATCTTCTGCTTTCCCAGCCAAATCCGGGCGTCCGATCGAAGCGACGAACAGACTGTCTCCCGTGAGAAAATACGTATCATCGACAATCAGTGACGTACTCCCGATGGTATGTCCGGGGGAATAGATCGGCAGGATCGCGATTTTGGTTGCACCCACCTGAATTTCCTGCCCTTCCTCTAGCTTACGATAGGAATACGTAACTTCTTCCGCATCTTTTTCTGGAAGCCAATACGATGCATCGAGCCGATCTGCCAGCTTCTTTCCACCGGAAATATGGTCCGCATGCAGATGGGTATCGATGGTATGTTTGATCGTCCATTGATGCTTTGCTGCAAATGCTTCGTACACATCCGTCATCCGTAATGTATCGACGACAGCCGTCTCCCCTCCTGATACGATCATGTAAGACAAGCAGCCTTTTCCAATGCGGACAAACTGATAAATCGCACCGCCATCACGGAGATCACCCACCTTCACTGGCTCCAGATGCTCACTCCACGCCTTCATTCCTCCTTGCAGGAAAGAAACATCGGTAAAGCCCGCTTCTGCTAGCATCTCTGCGACAAAAATGGACGAGCCCTCTTTAGCACAGACGACCAAAACCTTCTGTTTCACAGGGATTTTATCAAGAACAGCCTCCACCCCATCCAGCAAATCAAAGTAAGGGATGTTCATGCTCACTACTCGATGCCCTTCGATTTGCCAAGCCTCGTAATCGCTCGTATTGCGAACGTCGAGAATAAACAATTCCTCCTGCGCAAAGAGAATCTGCGTTAGCTCATGTGCTGTCATTGCCTTCACTCTTGTTTGTTGTTCCATCATCTATCTCTCCCCCTTACTGTTTTTCTGCCGGGCCATTCCAGCCAGACATACCCGGTAGCACATTGGTGATTTTGGTAAAACCTTTTTCGGCCAGCAACTGGCAAGCCATGTCGCTGCGTTTGCCGGATCGGCAGATGATATAGATGTCGTCATCGGGCTGTAACTCATCCAAGCGCTGCTCTAATACTCCCAGGGGTATTGAAATGGCTATAGAAATGCGGTGAAAAGCGTATTCTGCCGGTTCCCGCACATCAATGAGCGTCAGCTTCTCGTTGGCTTCCAGCTTTTTTTGTAGTTCTTCATTAGAAATGGTCCGCAGGAAGCTCGTCTCCTCCTTCACCTCATGGGTACTCGCTTTTCGCAGGAAATGCTTCCAGACTTCCCCCTCCTGAATCGTGCCCAAAAATTCATGGCCCGTATTGTTTGCCCAGCTCTTCAGGTCAGCCACTGACCCTTTATCCGTCGCCTGTACCTCCATCACTTGACCCGGTAACATCTCTTCCATCGCTTTTTTTGTGCGTACGACAGGCATTGGACATGCCAAGCCTTTGCAATCTAACGTTTTATCAGCAGAAAAATTCGATTGTACGGACATGTTGTCTACCTCCTACGTTTTGAATGAAAATGTGATCGATCAATTTTATACATATACCCCTATGGGTATTATAATAGGTGCCCAGTATTTCTTTGTCAATAGGCGAGACGTGACCGACCCACTCTTTCATACGTATTTTCTTAGAGATGAACTTGTACCAACATGGAGGCGCCCAATGAAACTAGCTGATCGGATGAAGGAGAAGAACACGAAGACAACGGAGCTATCTATTTGGGGACCGTACTTACGGGAAGAATGGGAGAAGCATTTTGCGGGCCATCTGACCGAAGAAAATAAAGAGAGGATTTTTCTCAAAAATAAAGACGGCTACCAGGGGTATCTGTGGCATTTATTCAGCAATAAGCTGAGGGATTGTCTTGAACGCGAGGAAGCGGATGAAGCCTTTCAGCGAGTTGCCCATGAGTCGTACTATGTGTTTTACCAGCTTTCCAACGAAGTGTTGATCTTGGAAAATGCTGCGGCGTTTTCTGTCGCGGACTTGGAAAAGGAATACGATGTGTACGTCGTGGATAAGGATTTTACGTGGACGTATGTGAAGACCCATGAAACCAAGTGGTGTGGGCCTTATTTTTGTAGGAAGTAGGATGGGGAAAACAAAAAGAGGAAGCATACAGATACCTATAGGGGTATACCGCTATGCTTCCTTTTTTGATTGATGGGTTGATTATCGTTGCTGGAGATACTGCAAACTGTTTTCCATGATTTCTTTGAAAGGGGGAGCAACAATTTCTTTCCCCCATAATCCTAACCAGAGGTCTGTATTCGGGTTATCGACAGCTATGTAAACCAATAGCTTTGGATCATCGCTTGGTGCAAATCCGATAAACGAATACGTATATTTTCCTTCGATGAAGTTTCCTTGCTGGTCGCGTTTCCCCACTATTCCTGTGCGCCCAGCGACTGTATGTTCTTTTATGGAAAAGGCTGTATCTAAGCCAGGCTTGTTTTTTACTACCACTTCTAAAACTTCTCGAACCTGTTTGGCTGTTTCTTCTGATATGACTCGACGCCCTTTGTCAATGTGATTCCTTTCCTCCCTCGTGACATGGGGTTTCATCAATTCACCCCCGTTGGCGATGGCCCCGACAGCAGCTACTTGTTGAATTGCAGAGGCAGAGCCCCCAAGTCCATAAGCTGCCATTGCCTTATCATAGGGAGTATCCATGTTTGGTATCTTTCCAGGCTGTTCATTTATTTGTTCGGTTCCCGTTTTCGCTCCAAAACCGAACCGTTCAAAATATTGCTGCAACGAGTCCTCTGGTATCTGTTCACTGAGCTTGGCAAAAGCGATTTGCGAAGAACGTTGGATACCTTCTAAATACGTAATCTGTCCCCAGCCATAACCAACATTATGGTCTTTTATAAACTTGCCGGGGGTAATCTCGTAGGTTCCGGACTTATAAGTTTCGTTGTCATCATACTTCCCCTCTTCAATAGCAGCCGCCAACGTCACGATCGGAAATGCGGCCACAGGATCTGGTATCGCCCTGACTATGTGTGGAACCTGGTCAGTTGGTCTTTTCAGATTCCCCATCCCAAGAATTTCCCCAGTATTTGGATCGGTAACGATTACTGTCATATTCTCGGGCTGATAGGCTTTACCGGTCTTATGTATCGCTTCTTCTATATACTCCTGAATTTGTGAATCGAGGGTCAGAACCATATCTGTTTGGGATGTCGTTCCCGCGGCTTGTGCCTTTTGATCCTCCTCTATATTCATCTGTTGTGCACTTGGCACGGATGGGGTTACCTCCGAAGGCATCCACTGATAAGCGATAAACAATAAAGCAAATGAAGCAACTACGCCCCCGATGAACTTGGCATACTTTTTTCGCCTTTTCATTTGTACGAGCAGCTCCCTTTCTCGACGGATATGACTCGCGATTTCACATCGTTTGTCCTCGTCCATCTGAAGCGACGGAAATGCTTGCAGCACTGTGTTTATCTCTTTTTCTTCAAAAGATGGCGTCATGTAGATTGACCTCCCTGCCGCTATTGCCCATTTGTTTTTGCAATTCCTTGATAGCTCGATGGAGCGTCGTGCTGACTTTTGCTTCACTCCAGCCCAAGATTTCTGCCGTCTCTGCTGTAGATACTCCCTCTATCAATCGCAGGATTAGAACCTCTCGATACGTGCTTTTCAAGTGATTCATCGCTTCATAAACTTCCTGCAATTGTTCCTTTAACACCAATGCCTTCTCAGGTGTACGCTCTTTGGAAGTGAGGAGTCGGAGGACGTTTTCGGGAAACCAGTCCATCATTTTTTGCTTACGCCTATAATCGATCGCTGCATGGCGCGCGATGGTCAGAAGCCATGTCTTGGGCTGTGCCCTTCCTTCGTAACTTGATAAGGCTCTTAGCGCCTTCGTAAAAACTTCCTGGACTAAATCCTCTACATCTCTACGTCCGGTAAAATACGCGAGGTAATTGTAAATATCATGGCCGTATTGCTGGAACCATCGCTCTATTCGGTCATCGGAATCCATTCGTACGCTCCTTTATGAAGTTTGTATCTTATTAGACGCAAAATTAAAATTTGCTTACAGTTTTTGTGATATAAAAAAATGAAGCATATCTCTGCCGCACTGGCAAAAATATGCTTCATTCTCTTTGATCCGAAAAATCTAAGCGGAGAGAGTGGGATTCGAACCCACGCACGCCTCACGACGCCTAACGCATTTCGAGTGCGTCCCCTTATGACCACTTGGGTATCTCTCCATATTTAGTTTGTCAGAAACATTATCTACTATAGCAAAATATAGTCAAAAATGCAAGACTCATTCCTCTGCATTCCCCTTGATTTGCGCGGCTCATTAGGCCAAACTAATAACAGCACACACGATTGGTATCCGATCAGAAGAAAAGCGAGGAACATATATGAAACGTGAACGTTTGGACAAGGTGCTGGCCAATATGGCAATCGGCACACGCAAGGAAGTGAAAGCATTAGTGAAACAGCGACTGATCGTCGTGGACGGCGTTGTCGCAACAGACCCTGGGATGCATGTCATTGCCGAGGAACAGGAAATTCTTGTGGATGGAGAACCACTTAACTTTAAGCGCTGGGTATACGTTTTGCTGAACAAGCCGCCTGGAGTGGTTTCTGCTACAGAGGACAATGTTCATGAAACCGTAGTGGACTTGCTCCCGTACGAGTGGGCTATCAAGGTGCATCCGGTAGGCCGACTGGATATTGATACAGAGGGTCTCTTGCTCTTGACCAATGATGGTCAGCTCTCCCATAGCCTCTTGTCCCCGAAAAAGAAAGTGGACAAGGAGTATTTTGCACACATCGATGGCCGGGTCACTGAGCACCACGTACAGGAGTTCGCCAAAGGCGTGGAATTAGAGGACTTTACTACACTGCCAGCCAAGCTGGAGATTCTCTCTTCGGGAGAAACATCAGAGATTCGTGTCACTATCATGGAAGGAAAGTTCCATCAGGTAAAGCGGATGTTTGCTGCTTTCGACCTGCAGGTCACCTATCTGCAACGGATTCGTATGGGCCCGCTTCACCTTGACCCGTCCCTTGCCCCTGGTGAGTATCGCGAACTGACTGAAGAAGAGCTGCACATGCTGCAAAACGTAAACAAATAAAAACCGCCTGCATGCAGACGGTTTGTCCAGACAGCCCGGTCATTCCTGTACCGGCTGTCTTTTTTTTCGCAATCCACGAAAGAAGTCCTTGAGCATCTGCCCGCATTCCTCTGTAAGCACACCCTCTATGACTGGCACCTGATGATTGAAGCGCGGTTCCGCGAGCAGGTTCATTAATGTCCCAGCACAGCCCGCCTTCGGATCGCGAGCGCCATACACGACCTGTTCGATGCGGCTTTGAACGATTGCACCCGCACACATTGGACACGGCTCCAACGTCACGTACAGCGTACATCCGATCAAGCGCCATCCACCCAAGCGTTCACTTGCCTCCCGTATCGCGATCAATTCCGCGTGCAAGGTAGGGTCTTTTTGTGTTTCACGCAAGTTGTAGCCGCGACCTACGATTTCCCCGTCGCGCACGATGACCGCACCGATCGGAACCTCGCCAATCGCAGCGGCTTTCCGGGCCTCTTCCATGGCTTGTTTCATATAATAATCATGTTCATTTGTTTGTATCACGTTTCCCTAAAGCTCCTTCAAAAACAGTCTTTCGTCCCGAACAAACGGACCATTTTACCCAAAAAAGTTGATTCAAGAAGTTTTTGTCCCTACCCGTTCACATACTATCTGAGAGATTACATACATTAATGATGTAAGGAAGAAGTATGCAAATCTCTGTTAGCCTCTTTCTGGAGGGATGTGAGTGGGCTTAACCTCTGCAAATACGTTATTTGATCGCTTTCACAGTCCGACTAGAGGTCTACTGGCAAAAGAAGAAGTGTTTTCCCACATCGAACATACCATCTCATCAATAGATGGTCCATTTGAAATTATTGTGGGGGCCGACTCTCAATTAAAAAGCCGCGGGACTTTTTTTGCCCTTGTTATCACAGTGATTCGTCCCGGCCATGGGGGTACCTTCTTCTATCACAAATTTCAGGAACGCCGGTATTCATCCTTGCAACAGCGTATATTTCAGGAAGCGATGTACGCAGTCGGACTTGCCACAGAAGTACGCCAATATTTGCGGGACCACCACTTAGATACTCCCATCCGCCTGCATTTTGATATCGGTACGAATGGCCCTACCCGTAAGTTTATCCAGTCTTTGTTGAGCTTAGCAGAAACCAATCACTTTCGTGCCGAAATCAAACCGAACTCCTTCTGTGCATCTACGATTGCCGACAAGTACACCAAGTAACAAAACAGGCGGATTGCTATGAGGCGTCCGCTTGGCTTTGTTTTGCTCTTATCCTGATGGTTCAAACAATTCGGGACAGGCTCTTGCATCTCCTGCCCACCGTGTTTCTTCACGTAAACAGGGTGATTGACAATGTACGAGACGTGAGCTATTATAAGCTTTAATTGAAGCGTTTTCACAAGGCGTGTTACTGGTAATGCAGGCATGAGCCGAGAAGATCTTTTTCTTGTTAAAAAGGTTTTTTCGGCTCTTTTTTCTGATTAACGTCATGGTTCATCGGCGTTTTTCATTAAATTGGATGTGACCGCTTGCGGTAAGCAAATACGGTCATGGACCGTTTTTGTCTATCAAAAGGTGGTGGAATGGATTGTCCCGTGAAAAGGAAAAAACGTACGCAATTACGCGTGTGTTGAACCATAACGTCGTACTCGTGGAAGAACCCGGATCCGGCCAAGAAATTGTCCTGTTCGGAAAAGGAATCGGATTTGGCGCAAAACCCGGGATTACCATCCCCGCCCAAGACTTGCGTGTGGAAAAGCGCTTCAGGCTCGAAAATGAAAATCATCAGAAGCAGTATCAGAACATCTTGAGCCAAGTAGATCCTGCTGTAGTAGGAATTGCGGAAGAAATCATCGCTCTCATTGCGATAGAGATTACGCCAGAATTAAACGAACACGTCCACGTTGCCTTGCCTGACCATATCCAGTTTGCGATCTATCGGCTCAATAACGGCATGGAGATCGTGAATCCGTTCTTGTTCGAAATCCAGACGCTGTACACGAAGGAGTACGCGCTGGCGAATCGGGCAGCGGATATGATCAAAAACGCATTCGACCTGGACATTCCAGATAGTGAAATCGGATTTCTGGCCTTGCACATTCACTCCGCGATCAGCTACGTCCCAGTAAAAAAGGCTGTCCAATTCACCAACATCATCACGGATTTGGTAAGCCTGATTGAAGAGCGAACAGCCATTACGATTGAACGCAGTACCATTGATTACGTTCGCCTCATTACCCATCTGCGCTTTGCCGTTGAGCGCATCCGTCAACAAAAATTCATCAAGAACCCGCTTCTGGACCGAGTCAAAACCACTATGCCAGAAGCCTATCAATTGGCAACAGAGCTGGCTCAATACATCTCCACCCGTCTCGAGATTGCTGTACCAGAAGACGAGGTTGGTTACATGGCTCTGCACCTTTATCGCTTATTACAACAAAATTAAATCATAATCCTGCGTGTTACTAGCTCGACTAGGCATGAGCGGTGAGATCATACGGACATAGTAAGTATGTCGTCGTATGAATTCAACCGTCTCATGCCTTTTTTGGTTCAGACGCAAAAGGAGGATACTATGCTACGCAGTCTTTTTTCCCGGAAAAAACAACAACAAGAGGTAACCTTTCTTGCACCATTAACAGGTACCGTACTCCCTCTGTCCGAAGTTCCTGATCCTGTATTTGCAGGTAAAGTCGTCGGTGATGGTGTAGCGATTTTGCCAAGTGCAGACACGCTCGTCTCCCCTGTCGATGGAAAGGTAACGCATCTTTTCCCTACTCACCATGCTATCGGGCTGTCGACTGAAAGTGGTCTTGAGATATTGATGCATATCGGAATTGATACTGTGAAATTAAACGGGAAAGGCTTTACCCCGTTTGTCTCGGTTGGCGATCAAGTGAAAGCTGGCGACAAGCTCATCCAATTCGACAAGAGTGTACTGGAAGATGCGGGTTGTCCGATCGTAACACCGATCGTTATTACAAACGGTGATCGGGTTGCTGAACAAAATGTGGTGGCGAAAGCAACTGTGCAAGCAGGCCAAGAGCCACTTATGACTGTCGTCTTAAAATAAAGCGAAGCGCATGGTTGAGGGAGGTACAACATGGTTCAATTTGAAGTAACCGTCAATGTAGAGGGTGGGCTCCACGCGAGACCAGCAGCTCTACTCGTGAATTGTTCATCGCAATCTCAGTCAAAGATTACGCTGAGCAAAGGGACAAAACACGCAGATGGCAAAAGCATTCTCGGCATCATGACGTTGGGTGTCTCCCAAGGCGACACCCTGACCGTTCAGATCGACGGAGCGGATGAACAAAACGTAGCCACTGCGATTCAGCAGCTATTGGAACAATCCTCGTAAACCATACCGTGTACGGACAGGAAGGTGAAGGATGTATGTTAAAAGGAATCCCGGTATCCGCTGGCATTTCGATTGCCCCTGTTTTACGCCTCACACACGAGACAGCCATCACGCAGGCAGAGTCCACCACTCCAGTGGATACGACTCAGGAGTTAGGACTACTTAACAAGAGCGTAGAGCAAGCACGCGAACAACTGGAAAAGCTAAGAGAACAGACAGAGGAACAATTAGGCTCGGAAAAGGCGGCCATCCTCTCTGCTCATATTGCCTTTTTGGATGACCCGGCATTTGTCGGGGAGATGAGTGCGCTCATCGAAAATCAACAACTGGTGGCATCTGCCGCCGTCTCGCAAGTAGCCGATCAGTTCATCGCTCTCTTTGAGAGTATGGACGATGCCTACATGAAGGAGCGCGCGGATGATATTCGTGATGTGAGCCGTCGTCTGATTCGAAATATTTCGGGCGGTGACACCTTCATCTCCTACCCGGAAGAGCCTTTTATTCTGGTTGCTTGGGACGTCACCCCATCCGAAACGCTTCAACTTCCGCTCCAGCATGTCCGAGGAATTGTCACGGCAAAAGGCGGCGCTACCTCTCATGCAGCCATATTGGCACGCTCTCTCGGAATTCCCGCTGTCATGGGTGCAGGCGATACCTTAATGGAAAAAGTAGACTCCGGAAGTTTGCTGATCATCGACGGAACCTCTGGACAGCTGATTGTTTCGCCTGATGCGGATACACTCGCTGCCTATCAGGAAAAAGCCGCGCAGGAAGAAAAGGAACGCCAATTGTACGAAGCCATTAAAGAACTGCCTGCCGAAACAACCGATGGCCACCGCGTTCACCTGATGGCAAACATGGCTGTGCCAGAAGAATCTGATGCACTGATTGCATCTGGTGTAGAAGGAATCGGGTTGTTCCGCTCCGAGTTTTTGTTCATGGATCGCAGCACCCTTCCCGATGAGGGCGAACAATTTGCTGCATACAAGCACGTAGCCGCTGCTTTTGGCGACAAGCCGGTCATCATTCGCACCTTGGATGTTGGCGGCGATAAGCATTTGCCGGCACTCGCGCTTCCACAGGAGGAAAACCCGTTCCTTGGTTTCCGCGCCATGCGGATTTCATTAGCCAGACCGGAATTGTTCCTGGTGCAATTACGCGCTCTCTTGCGTGCTAGCGCATTTGGTCGCCTGCTGATCATGTTCCCGATGATTTCCCATCTGGAGCAGCTGCGTGAAGCCAAACGACTGCTGGAGCAAGCGAAAGCAGAGCTTCGAGCAGAAGGGATCGCTTTTGACGAGAACATCGCAGTAGGCATGATGATGGAAATTCCGGGTGCCTGCCTGCAAGCAGATGCGTTTGCGAAAGAGGTAGACTTTTTCAGCATCGGCACGAATGATCTCGTTCAATATACCTTGGCTGTAGACCGGATGAATGCCAATATCGCCGATCTGTACAGCTACTACCATCCGGCCGTATTACGATTGATTTCCCAAGTCATCGAGGCTTCCCATAGGGCGGGCATTTGGACTGGGCTGTGTGGGGAAATGGCGGGAGATCCGTTAGCGACCAAGCTCTTGCTCGGATTGGGACTCGATGAGTTCAGCGGTGCCGCTTCCGTCATGCCAAAAGTCAAAGAACGTATCCGTTCCACCAGCGTAGAGGAAGCCAAACAACTGGCTGAGCACGTTCTTACACTCTCTACTGTAGACGAGGTCGTTCAATATCTGAAAGACAAAGCCTTATAAAAGGTTTTGTCGCCCGAGTAGTGAAAGCGCTTCCAATATATCGATCAGAATGGTCTCTCTCCGGCTTATTCCTTGTGCCCTCATCATTTTGCCATTCATCCGGAGAGCGGCTTCCCTGATAAATTCATTCCATTCCAAGGAGGTTTTATCCTATGCTCGCTTTTCTGCAAAAGATTGGAAGAGCCCTCATGCTCCCGGTCGCAACGTTGCCAGCCGCAGCGATTTTGCAAAGCTTTGGTCTTCTCAAATTCGAGAAGGACCTCAATCTCGGCGCCTTTGGTGCATTCATGGACACGTACATCGCTCCGCTTTTGGCTGCTGGCGGTGCAGCCATTTTTGACAACCTGGCATTAATCTTTGCTGTCGGTGTTGCCATTGGCTTGGCTGGAGATGCTGTTGCTGCTTTGGCCGCTGTCATTGCCTACGTCGTATTGACGAAAGTACTTGCAGCTGTTCCTGCTGCCATGCCTTTCATCGCGGACGATTTAAAACTGAACATGGGTGTCATCGGTGGTATTATGGCGGGTGGTATTGCAGCGTTTTTCTACAACCGCTACCATTCGATCAAGCTGCCAGAATGGCTAGGCTTCTTTGGTGGAAAACGCTTCGTCCCGATCATCACTTCTCTTTCCATGGTTGTCGTCGGCTTGATTTTCGGGATCATTTGGGGGCCGATCCAGATCGCCCTTGACTCATTGGGCTCTTGGATCGTAGGTCTCGGCGCAACAGGTTCTTTCTTGTTCGGATTCTTCAACCGATTGCTCGTTCCATTTGGTCTGCACCACGTACTCAATGCGATTGCCTGGTTCCAAATCGGTGACTTTACCGATGCGACAGGAAAAGTGGTACACGGCGACTTGCATCGTTTCTTTGCGGGAGACCCATCAGCAGGAATGTTTATGACTGGTTTCTATCCGATCATGATGTTCGCACTTCCTGGAGCGGCTTTCGCTATTATTCACTCAGCGCGCCCTGAAAAACGCAAAGTAGTTGCTTCTATGTTTATTGGTGCAGCTCTCGCTTCGTTCCTGACCGGGATTACCGAGGTAGTTGAATTTGCGTTCATGTTCGCTGCTCCACTCCTGTATTTTGTTCACGCGATATTGACAGGTGTGTCCGGGTATATCGTGACCTCTCTGGGTATCAAGCACGGCTTTGGATTCTCAGCGGGTCTGATCGACTACGGCATCAACTACCACCTCTCTACGAATGCTTGGATGATCATCCCGATTGGTCTGGCATTCGCCGTGGTCTACTACGCCCTGTTCCGTTTCCTAATCGTAAAGCTGAACCTCAAGACTCCAGGGCGTGAGGATGACGAAGATATGACAGCTACAGCTAAAGGAAGGAACAATTCGATGCAGGATAAAGCGATCCAAGTGCTCACTCACATTGGTGGAAAAGAAAACATCGTTAGCGTAGACGCTTGCATCACCCGTTTGCGTCTCGTCTTGAAGGACGACAAGAAGGTCAATGACAAAGCTTTGAAGGACCTCGGTGCAGCAGGTGTTATGCGACTGGGTCAAGGAAGCGTGCAAGTTGTCTTCGGAACCCATTCGGAGCTGCTAAAAGAAGAGATCAGCAAGCTGTAAAATACAAAGAATGCCCGGTCACGGCGAAGTCCGTACCGGGCTTTTTTCTGTTTCCTGAATGGGTAACGGACGCGACCCGGCATCATTCCCATCATGTGTCGTACTATATGGGCATCGCGCGTTATTTTCCAACTCCTTTTCAAACATGACCAAGCGCTCGAGAAATCCCTCGCAAGCCGGCAGACTCTGTGGCGCCATCATTTCAATTTCGTAAGCGAAGGTCTTTCTCCATATTTCCAGCTGCCTTCTATTTGCCTCCCAAGCGTTCAAGCCCCCCACCCCTTTTGCTAAATCAGCAAACCAACCTAATAAAAAAATCAAGCATGCTACATCTTAGTTTTTTAGCCAACACTGGCAGATGATTAGCCTTGAAATCATATTCTCCCTTCTCGTACTTCAAGTATGTCGAAGCATTTCGAAACCCGAGTGCTTCCGCCATTTCTTGCAAGGTCAGCTTGCACTCATTACGTCGTTGCGCGATAAACGGGAGGTTGAGTCGTTCCACCAGTTATCTCCTCCTGATTTGCAAAAATGGCAAATATTTATAGTTACATCATATCCTTTCAATTTTAGCAAAGTCAATACAGATTTTGTCATATTAGCAATCTTGTTTTTTCCGTTTTGGAAAATTGTTAGAATGGAATTGCCAAAACGATAAAGGTGGTCTCACGATGTCCATAATTGGTCAACGCATAAAATGGCTGCGCGAGCAAAAACAATGGTCACAACTTCAATTAGCTGAAAAGCTGGGCATACATAATACGGTACTTTCGCGAATCGAGTCAGGCGAAAAGAAAGGCGTCGATTTTCATCTGATTTCCAAAGTCGCAGATTTATTTGAAGTATCCACCGATTTTCTCCACGGGCGCACGGAGGAACCATCTTGGAAACGCGGTTCTGTCCGGGAAACACCGGCGACCTTTTTAGATGTCGATGGCCTGACAGAGGACGAACTGATTGAGGTCAAGCGCCATATTGAATTTTTAAAGTGGAAGGCTTTGCAAGAAAAGAACGAAGACCCTTCTTGAAGATTTGAAGATTAACGAATAACAGAAAAACCCCTGTCTCCAGGGGTCTTCATCGTGGCAAGCGTCAGGCATACTCTCCTGATGCTTTTTTATATAGGCTGTGTTATTCTTCGCTGTCGTTAGCCATTTCGTCTGCATTCAACTCGATCCAGCTCTGCGACCAAGACTCAATTCCTTTGAGCACTGGAGTCAGAGCTTTTCCCATCTCCGTTAAGGAATACTCTACGCGGACAGGAGCAGAATCAGTAAACACCTGCCGATGCACGAGTCCTTCCTTCTCCAAATCCTTCAAACGCTCAGATAGTAGCCTTCCGCTTACTGGCAGGGCCCCTTCCAATCCACAGAATCGCTGTGGTCCCGACAACAACTGGTATAAGATTAGACCTGTCCATCGCTTCCCCAACAACTGCATACCTTTTTCGAACTTGGGACAGAGGGTAGACTGTTTCATAGGTATCACCTCATTCTCCCTCCAGTATACCGCTCTTTGTTCAATCCATCAAAACCAATGATGCGAATCCATTTGAAAATTGCACTTGCCAACTGTTGGGATTTTATTGAATCACTTGACTTAGGAAATTATTATTGTATACTTACTAACGAAAAGTAACTTTGTTACGCATTTAAATTTTCGGAGGGATTCATACATGTCTAATCGTTTTGAATGGAGCGCACTTATTCTACGTGTGATTGCTGGTCTTACTTTTGCCATTCACGGAGTAGCTAAATTTCAAATGGGGCTGGAGAATGTCGCTGGTTTCTTCGGGACCATGGGACTCCCTGCATTCATTGCTTATCTCGTTGCCTTCTTGGAGGTAGTAGGTGGTATTGCCTTGATTCTCGGTCTGGGTACTCGCGTGTTCGCAGGTGCGTTGTCTGTTGTCATGCTTGGTGCGATCTTTAAAGCCAAGCTCGCTGCCGGCTTCCTAGGCGGTGAAGGTGGAGCTGGTTATGAGTTGGATCTGGCCTTGCTAGCGATGTTGGTTTCTCTTGGTATCAGCGGCAGCTCCAAGTTCGCACTCGACGCTATCCTGTTTGGGAAAAGATCGGTTGAGTAATGCGATTGTTAACGTATAAAAGCCAGTCTGAAGGTCATTTTCGAGCCTTCTGACTGGCTTTTTCTCTTTATTCTTTCTGCGGCGATTCCTCGATCATTTTTTTATTGATGATCCTTATTTTGTCTGCTGGTGATTGCTCGTCCTTTGCACTAATAAATAAGGAGTTATCTCCCGCTTCAAAAAACATGACAAAATCCTCATCGGCCATGCTCTTCTCTTCACTGACAGGCGCGCCCAGATTTTTACGGATTGTGTCTAGATTCGTTTCATTTAGATGAAGACCAGCTAAATCAATTCCATACACGCGATCCTGCCCATCAAAATAAATGAGTGCACTCTCTAGCTTCTCAAAGGCTTCATAGCGCCCGCCATCCCAATAATCTTGTTTCGTTACCTTGCCGTATAGCGCAGAAACCTCATCCCGCTTCATCCCGATGTGGATATCGAAGCCACTGATTTCGTTTTTGGATAGCTGCTTTAAAAATTGATCGTCCAGAATAATTTGGCGCACGGTAGCGGTTTGCTTCTCTTGCTTTTGGTCGTCACCGCTATTTCCCGCCTCTTGCTTCTGCTCAGATACAGGCGGTTGTTTAGAATCTGTTGATACACTCGTGTTAGGTGAACAGCCTCCCACAATCAAACCTGCCACTACAGTCATACACACCCATTTTCTCATCCGACTTCATCTCCTCTTAAATGGTCTCATCGCAACTTCGTCACTGGTAAGACATATCTTTTAGTAAAAGTGAGGTGTTGTATGAATGCCACTCTGGTTACTCGTCGTACTTATTTTCGGAGGTCTCTTGCTGATTGGAGCTATCATCGATTGGATTGCCAAGCGCCGGAAGCAGAGAGTCCTCATAGAGCGTAACAACCGTGATTCCCATTCCTTTGATGAAGGATACGATCCGAGAAATAAAGACGAATATCTCAATTGATAGACGCTGCTCCCCATCATTTGGTTACGAAACCGTACCTAACAAAAAAAGACCCCGGAAAGGGTCCCCTTCACACCACAATGCTGATGATAATTCCTGACAAAATGCTGACGAGTGTTGCCCCATACAACAGCTTCAGTCCAAACCGGGCGACGACATTTCCTTGCCTTTCATTCAAGCCTTTTACCGCGCCAACAATTGTCCCGATGGAGCCAAAGTTTGCAAACGAGATCAAAAACACCGACACGATGGCGACCGTTCTTTCGCTTAACTGACCTTGAATTTTCGTAAAGTCGAGGATGGCGACAAACTCGTTCGCCACTATTTTAGTGGCCATGATACTTCCCGCTTGTACAGCTTCGTGCCAAGGAACCCCCATAAGAAAAGCGAGGGGCGCAAAGACATACCCTAACAACGCTTGGAACGAGATACCGAATACCGCACTGAATAACCCGTTCACCATCGCAATGATTGCAATAAATCCGAGCAACATCGCGGCCACGACTACGGCTACTTTAAATCCATCCAGAATGTACTCCCCGAGCATTTCAAAGAAGGCCTGTCTCTCTTCTTTTTCTTGATCGAGCAAATCATCTTCCGGCTTCACTTCATACGGCGTAATAATGGAAGCAATGATAAAACCACCAAATAAGTTAAGTACCAACGCAGCTACTACATACTCCGGTTTGAGCATGGTCATGAAGGAACCCACGATCGACATAGACACGGTAGACATCGCAGAGGCGCACAATGTGTACAGCCTGTTTTCGGGTATAGCACCGAGCTGTTTTTTCACGGTAATAAACACTTCGGACTGCCCGACGATCGCTGAGGCAATCGCATTATACGACTCCAATTTTCCCATACCATTCACTTTGCTCAACACAAGCCCTACATAATGAATAAATAAAGGGAGGATCCTCGTGTATTGCAGAATGCCTATCAGTGCGGATACGAACACAATGGGCAGCAACACTTGTAAGAAAAATGGCGACGCACCCGGATTCGCAATGCCACCGAAAACAAAATTGATCCCCTCGTAAGCATACTCCAGGAGTACGGAAAAACTGTTGGCAATGCCTGATATTAAAATGAGTCCAATATTCGTTCGCAACAGCAGCAAGCCAAACACGATCTGAATCAGAATCATGATGAGGATAGGACGATATCGAATACGTTTTTTATTACTACTTGCCAGCCAAGCAAGCAAAAATACCGTGATCAAACCTATACCTGCGATGATATAATTCATGCAACCAACTCCAATAGCAAAAGATTTAGAGCCGACACGTACATTGCCGATCCGCTTATCTCGCTCCATAATCTTCCCAAAAGAGCACAAAAAAACCCTCCTGAACGATGAATAATCGAACAGAAGGGGGATGAGACAACTATATATCTGCCACAGCGATAGCCTCAATCTCAATCAACAGCTCGTCCCTAATGAGCTTGCTCACTTCAACGGCAGAGCTCGCTGGCGGAGTTTCTGTATTCACGTACTGATCTCGAATCTCACGGACAATGTGCATCTTGGAGATGTCGGTCACAAAAAAAGTCAATTTCACCACATGATCAAAGCTGACTCCTGACGCTTCTAACGCGAATTGGATATTTTCGAAAACTTGCTTCGTCTGTGCCGCTAAATCTCCTGTGCCGACCACTTGGCCTTCCTTGTTGAGAGCCACCTGACCCGATACATAAATCGTCCGTGCGTTCCGAACCTCCACCGTATGGGTGTAGCCAAACGTAGGTGGCATTGTTTCAGGGTTAATGAATTTGATTCGCTTATCATTTTGCATCCGATATGCTCCCTCCGATTCACATTTGCTGGTAAACTATTCTATTATACACAAAAAATTCTGACCATTCTTCAAGTTCTCAAAGAAAGAGAGGAACGCCTCATGATTATTACATGTGATGCTTACTGCAACATGGGCTATATATATTTGCAGCAACCCGATAAGGAAATGATAGATTATCAAAAGGAGAAGGATAACAAGATTAGCCGTTATGTCGATCCTTCCTTGTTGCACATCCCGTTAGTTGTTGATTTCAAAAGGGGAAAGCTGTTGGATGACATGCGTTTTTCCACGAAAACGTACGAAAAGGCGGTTGGCGATGAGATCGATGAGGAGTACCAGAATGATCTCGATGAGCAAGGCTACATGACAGGGATTGAACTGAATTTATCCAAAGACAAGCTGGTTCACTTGTTAGAAAATAAAGCGTTTGTGGTTTATCGCACTGAGTGGAAAGGTCTCCCCTCTCACCTGGTTACATTGGATATGGATCACAAAGTCTTTGATTCGAACAATGTGATTTACCCTCTGAATGAGAAGCAGGATGCGTTCGTGATCATTGAAATTACGGGAGAGTATCAAATTGGGTTAGTGAAGGCCTTACTAACAAGAAGAAATGATTTATATCCCGTCGAGTACTTGTTAGCTCCGCAGTTTATTTTAAGTGAGTATACGTTATAGATATTGAATGAATAACCCGTCTCCAGCTAAACTGAGGACGGGTTTTTGCTTATCAATGGTTGTTTTTAAATTGATCAAACAGCCCGCTTCCAGAGCTTTTCGGCTGTTCTTTTTTGTTTGCGGCTTCAAATTGCTGAAACAGTCCGCCGTCATACTTCTTTTTTTCTTCTACTCTTATTTCTTTCTTTTTGGGTAGGGGCTGTTGAATCGGTGTTCTTTCAGGCTTTACAGGCTTTACAGGCTCTACATTCTTTTTCTTTCTCGTACTTTTCGTATTTTTCGTAATGATCTTGTTAGGAGGTTGTTTCTTCTTCTTTCTTTTTCTATTCATAAACCAATAAGATAAAGGAAAAATGCCGAACATAATCGCACCGGCTGTAATCAAATACAGCTTCCAGATCGATTGCCTTTTCTCTTCTTCTTGTTTTTCTTTCCGCATCTTTTGGACAACCTGTTCAAAATCGCGAACCTTATATCCTTCTTCAACAGACGACAGGTTCTTTACAAACCCAACCGAACGGCTTCCATAATAGATAAAATGTCGCGGGGCATTGTTCACTGTCATCTGATATATGTATCCTGTCGGGACCCCTGAATCTTGGATTTTTTCTTCGATCTCGTTCAAAAGATCAGGAGAAGTCGGATCAATCATCTGGTCATATTCCAAAACTTCATAGTTCTTAAGTTCTTTTTTTCCTACTAACTGAACATTTTCTTCATTGTTAAACAGAAAATACCTCGGAATTCTATTGATATTCTTCCGGTAGACTTTGTTTTTCGGGAAATTATGCAAGGCCATTTGGTTGCTATGCATTTCCAGTGTCTGCTCTGACAGCAGTACCTCTTCCGCTTCTATAATGGGGAGGTTTTTCTCTAAGGCTTCATATTTAGGGAGCCATTGAATGAGACCATCTGGGTCTAAAAACAAGTAAATATCCTGATATTGAAAGGATGCCACATAGATTTGATCCGTTGGCAGGCTATTAAGATAAAACTCTTTTTCAAATGGCGTTGGATCGAAATTGTATGGAATATTGAATACTGTTGCCCCACCTAACTCAGTCTCATCTACCTCTTCTAACTGCCCGTTATTATGTACGGTAAAGTATAGAGAACCATTATAAGTTGGGTCACCCCATATGGTCGTATGATAAAATTGATTCGGTTGTAAATGGTATGGTCCAATACCACCATCGATTTGTATTAAGAGTTCGTTCCGCTGGATTCTTTCCTCTTCCGCAGCGGCTTCTTCGCTCGTCTCCTCTTCCACGTTTTCTTCATCATCATCGTCGTCATCGTCATGCTTTTTGATTTTAACCGGCTTGGATGATTTGAAACCGCTTGAAGGCTTTGCGCTTTTTATCGAGGAGCTTGAACTTTTGCTGGTTGAGCTTGAGCTTTTTCCTGAAGAGTACGAGCTTTTGCTGGATGAGGAGGAGCCTGTACTAGATGACCCTGAACTTCTGCCAGACGAATATGAGCCTGTACTAGATGACCCTGAACTTCTGCCGGACGAATATGAGCTGGTACTCGATGATCCTGAACTTTTGCCGGACGAATATGAGCTGGTACTAGACGAACCTGAGCTTCTGCCTGAACTACTGGAGCTAGATGAACTTGAGCCTCTAGATGACGCAGGCTCTACAGGAAGGATTACTAGACTAATCATTACAGCGCTAAGAAAATAGGCAAGCAATTTCCGTATGAAATATGACCCCTCTATGAACCAACCAATGGTTCTCTATATAACAGTTAAATACTACCACTCCGCATCACGGTAATGCTACAAAATTCCTACCCTTCCTTCTTCATCCTCTTTTGACTTTTTACGATTACATCTATCCTGTATAATTTTTGGAAAATAGGCAATTAGAAAGAGAGGATTCGCTAGTGACAACGGTATACGATAAAGCGAAATATCATTACGAAAACTTTGAGGAAGATCTTCCACAAAAGCAGGCATACGTACATACAGGCTTCTTCATTGGCTGGTTGATTGAAAATGATATGGTTAGCGAAGATTTTCAAAAGAGTTTCGAAAACCTCATCGCTGATTTTAAGCAAAGAAAGATTACTGGCCCTGAAGTTTATGAGAAGACGGGTGGAGTATTTGCAAAAGACATGCTGACTGAAGGTGGAAACCAGTTCGCGATGTTTTACTTCGATTTCGATACGGGAGAGTATCGCTATCATTATCTAGAAGCGTTTGATTGTGAGCCAAGTGTGTATCACGTGGAAGATACTTGGGAGAATTACGATCATATCAAAGATTGGATCGACAACGAGTATGAGTACTGGTGCGAGAAAAATGAATAAGACCGCATGATTACGCGGTCCTTACAGTTAAGTCGCTATCTTATTTCTTCAGGATAAAATCAGACATGACTGCCTTTTCCCATTGAATTCCTTTTGGACTCACATTGGTGTAAAGCGTTATGGAGTCCGCATCTTCAACTACGGCTTTCAAATGAAAGCTCATGTCCTTGGGCTGCAAATATTCATCATACAGCTGTTGGTAGTTGGGATCGTTCTTTTCTTTTGCCGCTTTGATGTAGTCCACGGTGTCAGGGTCTTTCTCAATGTTTTTGTATTTCATTTGATACCCGAACGTCGCTTCTACTTTTCCGTTCACTGTTTTCTCTTCATAATCTGATACGGTAAACTCGACGAGCTCATAGTAGGGGGAAAAAGCTTTTTTGCTCTCTTCTTCCATATAGCTTGCGATTTGGTTATAGCTTGTAGAGTTGTCGACCGATTGTTTCGGTTCTGTGCCAGTGTTCGTTACTTCTTTTGCAGGTGGCGCGGCTGTCTGATTTTGTACGACCGCATCTGAGCTGCAACCACTGAAGAAAATAGCGAAGACCATGCCCATGATTACTTTTTTCAAAGGAAACACCCCTTATCTCGTTCATTTTTTGCTACAAGTAATACGTTCAAGACATGTTCTTTGTCTCCGTATTTTCCAAATAAACGATGAGGGGCGTATGCATAAAAAAGAAAAACCTTGATACATCAAGGCTTTTCCTTCAATGGCGTCCCCGAGAGGATTCGAACCTCCGACCTACAGTTTAGGAAACCGTTGCTCTATCCTGCTGAGCTACGGGGACAAGTATGATCACCTACTTTCTTATTATATGTGTATATCCATTTTTCGGCAAATCCTATCCGTTTCAGTTCATGTCAGCAGCTCTCGTCTGGACTAGCTGATGCATAACGGATTGGCTTCATGATCCGTTGACGACCGGAAAAAGTGGCAATCTCCGTTACCCCTATTGAATGGAGGATCTCCAGATTCGCCGCCACGTATCTCCCAATATCGTCGGGAAAGTGCGCGTCGGACGAGAGTGTCAGTGGAACACCATGCGCCACCAAAACGTCGAGGAAAGTGGGACTGGGGCACATTTCCTGAACGGGATAGCGGTAGTACAGGCCCGCATTGATTTCGGTCGCTGTATCCGTTTCTTTCAAAGCAGTTGCGATTCGGTGGTAATAGGGAACTAGCTCCGATTCCTCTGGGCGGTAGGAGAACACTTTCAGATTGTCCAGATGGGCAACAAAATCAAACAAGTTGCTCCTAATCATGGATTCAACTGTGTGGAAAAAGTCCGCGTATAGCTGTTTCAGGTCATGCTGCTCAAACAGATGGCGAGTCTCGGGATTGTCAAAGCCCCATCCTTGCAAAAAATGAACGGAACCGATCACATAATCCCACGAAGCACCTGCCAACAAGCTTTCCAATTCTGCTTCCCCGCCGATAAAGTAATCAGCTTCGATCCCCAGCCGTAACTCCACACCGCTTGCCGACCAACGCTGCTTTGCTGCCTCAATGGCGACACAAAAGTCGCTGAAGCTCTCGGTGCATACTTGATCAAGCCATGTGCGCTGCAAGCGACCCAAATCGGTGTCACCCAGCTCCATATACCGTTCAAAGTAGGTACGGGCTTCACGAAAGCGGTATAAATGATCGACAATCCCCACTTCCTTCAAGCCTTTGTTTAACGCTTCACGTAAATACAGATCGATCCATGACGGGTCATATGCCCCAAGAGACATCCGGTTATTTAATCGCGCAAGACTGCCCAGCAGCCAGGCACGGGTATGTCGAGGTTCAGATAGCGGATAAAAGTGGTCGAGGGCAGCATTGGTACGGTCGAGCCAACGCAATGAAAAAGGCCCTTCTTCCAGATGAAGATGATAGTCGATCAGCATATGAAGTCTCTCCTTCCCGGATGTTCGCTTATCCAGGTAGTTTGCATGCCAGAAGAAAGCCATTCATCCGGCATCGGCTGGTCACAAACAACCGCGCTGACATCCTTCCAGCCGCAAATACGAAAAAATTGCGTTTGGCCGATCTTCGATGTGTCTCCCAATACATAGACTTGCTCCGCCCGCTGTATCATCATGGTCGAGCACAGCGTTTCTTCCATGTCATAATCGGTGAAGCCATCAGCCGTCATTCCTCCACAGGAAATAAAAGCTTTATCAAAATGAAAACGAGAGAGCAGCTCGCAAGTAAACGCCCCAGCAACCGATTTTTGGGCCGGATGGGTCAGCCCCCCCAGCATAATGACCTGACCGTTGAATTGATTGGCTTCCAATAGCTCGTTTAGTAAAGAAGCGGCGGGGAGCGAATTCGTGACAATCGTTAATTGGTTGAGGCCCTTTATAGCACGTGCCAATTCCAGTGTTGTCGTCCCGACATCGAGCACGATGGTATCCCCGTCAGACAAAAGTTCTGCCGCTATTTGCCCGATTTTCGTTTTTGCCGTCTGTTGGATCGCCTGTTTCTTTTCAAAGTGCGGCTCACGCTTCGCCAAATGATAAGGGATTGCTCCTCCGTACACTCGCTTTAACAAACGTTGCTGTTCCAACTGGTCCAGATCACGTCGTATTGTCTCCGGTGTTACTGCCAGGTTTTTTGCCAGACTCATCACCTGAATTTTACCGTGGCGGTTCAATTCTTCGAGAATCACTTGCTGTCGTTCTTCAGGCAATAGTGTCATAAAGCGGAATCACATCCTTGGGACCTATATACAATGTTTTTGTTGTGCCTATCTGCTCCTGCTCGAAGGACAGGTGAAGAGTGTCCACTAGTACAGGAACATCACCAATGTTCAGCTCGTAACGGGAGATATTGCCGAGCATGGTTACTTGAGCGATATTTCCGGTTAAACAGATGTCCTCCGCAGTCAAAGGCTGTTCGCGAAACGTCTCAGGACGGATTGCGAAACGTTCAACTGCCGGATGAGAAAAATGAGGCGCGATTTGCTTAAGCTGCTCGGCAGTCAGCACGTTGTAATTGCCAATGAAGCGAGCAACAAATTCAGAACGGGGTTGCGTATAAATCTCTTGAGGGCTGCCGTGCTGAACGATTCGTCCACCATTCATGATATAGATGCGGTCACTGACAGCCATGGCTTCTTCCTGATCGTGAGTAACCAGCACAGTCGTCATGTTTAACTCACGTTGAATTGTGCGTAGCTGCTTTTGCAAATTTTTACGAATCTGGGCATCAAGCGCACTAAGCGGCTCATCCAGCAGAAGCACTTTTGGCCGGGTGACCAGAGAACGAGCGAGTGCCACACGCTGCTGCTGGCCGCCAGACAATTCACGTGGGTAAGCCTGCTCCTTTCCCACCAATCCCACCAGCTCAATCATTTCCTGGACACGTAGCCGAATCTCCGTTTTCGAGATTTTGTTCATTTCCAGGCCAAAGGCAATGTTTTGACTGACCGTAAGATTGGGAAAAAGCGCATACGATTGAAACACCATGCCGATCTGCCTGTTTTTTGGCGACACGTCCGTCACATCTTTGCCGTCAATGTAGATCATGCCCGTATCAGGAGCCGTCAAACCACTGAGGATGCGTAGCAGCGTACTTTTGCCACACCCGCTAGGGCCAAGCAAGGTAACCAGCTCGCCTTTTTCAATCGCAAGATCGAGTTGCTGCAACACGTGTTGACCGTGAAAGGTTTTGGACAAGTGTTCGATTTGGACGTAACTCATCAGGGGACCTCCTTGCGTGCGAAGCTTCGGCGCGTGAATTTTACAACCAGACCAGTGATAATAGCCATCAGGACAAAATAAGTGACCGTAATCGCGCTGGCGACGTGTCCACTTGACGATAGCTTGGCGTATAGATACATCTGCAGGGTTTCGTATCTTCCTCCCACCAGGATGTTAATCAATACGAATTCACCAAACAAAATGGAGAACGACAAGAGCGAGGACACGAAAATTCCAGACATGATATTCGGAACGATAATCCGTACGAACGCCTGCCAGTGGCTCCCACCC